>JBFHML010000013.1:0-48194 GCA_041594335.1 Porticoccaceae bacterium | reverse complement strand
TCGTCGGCGGCGTGCGCGTGGTCGAGACCGGCGCCGACCTGCCGGTGCTCCTTGCCGTCGTATCGAGCTTTCGCGACCGGCCGCTGTCGCGGGAACTGGTGGCTTTCGGTGAGGTCGGCCTGGCCGGCGAGATCCGCCCGGTGCCCGGTGGCCAGGAGCGTTTGCGCGAGGCCGCCAAGCACGGCTTCACCCGCGCGATCGTGCCGGCCGGCAACGCGCCCCGCCAATCTCCCAGGGGGATGGAGGTAGTCGCCGTGCGCCACTTAGCCGAGGCGCTGGCGGCACTGGAGGGATAGCCACAGGCGACGACTTGTCGCGGTCCCGGCCGTGCGCTCAGTGGGGCGAATCGCCAGGGCGTCGTACCGGCACGACGCTTTGTCCGTGAGCTCCACTCCTTCGCTTCCGGTAGCCGCGACGGTCTTGGCTTGCGAACGGCGCCTTCCGTGCGCTCGTCGCCACCCAGGGTTCCTGCGATCCGGGCACCGTGCCCGTGTGGCGGCTGTACAACGACCGCTTCGTCGCCGGTGTCGATACCTACCGCCACATGGTCGCCAACGGCTGGGTCGGTGCGGGCGTGGTGTTCTGGGCGCGGGGGCTGATCGAGCGCCCTGCGCATCAGGGGCGGCACACTGGTAGAATTCTCGTCGTTGTGGTGCCCGCGAGGGCCCCGAGGGAATTCGGCGCGCGGTATCGAGCCGCGCAATCGAAGCTGTCCCCGCAACTGTACCCGGCGAGCGTCGCCCGGATGCCACTGACTGAGGTCGGGAAGGCGGGTGGTGCGCGGACCCGGAAGCCAGGAGACCTGCCACAACCGCGTTGCGAATCGTTCGACGGGGTATCGAACGAGCGCCACGTCGTGGCGCGCCGTGCAACGCAATAAGTTGCGCGGTTGTTGCGGTGATCTCCGTCAGGTGTTCGCAGGCACGGCCGTATCCGTTGACCTGACTTGGAGATGCTTTCCGTGTCGATTCTCAAGCCCATCCTGCGCCCCTTGATCGGCGTCTTTGTATTGATTTCGACAGCCCCCGCGATCGCGCTGATGCTCACCGAGGAAGTGGTGGTTACGGCCACCCGTTCGCCTCACAGCCTAGACCGGGTGGCGACCACGGTGCGGGTGATCGACGCCGCGCAGATTCGCACCAGTGGCGTGCGCAACCTCTCGGAGCTGTTGCGCAATTTGGGCCCGGTCCAGGTGCGCGATAGCTCGGGGCTGGGCCGCGACAGTCGGCTCGGCCTGCGCGGTTTCGCCAGTGCCCAGAATGTCTTGGTCCTGGTCGACGGCCGCGAACTCAACAACAGTGATCTCGCCGGACCCGATCTCACGTCGGTCGCCCTCGCGGATATCGAACGGATCGAGATTCTCGAAGGCGGCGCCGGGGTGCTCTATGGGGACCAGGCTGTGGCTGGGGTGATCAACCTCATCACCCAGGGGGCCGGCCCGCGCGCCGGCCAGGTCCGCGCCGGGCGCGGCAGTTATGACGCGGAGACCTATGGCGCTTGGTACCGCGATCGCTTCGACTCTGGCTTGTACTATCGGCTCGGCGTCGAACTCGAGCGCGGCGACGCCTACCGCGCTGGCAGTGGCGTCAATTACGAAAACTACAGCGCCCGCACCGGCTGGCAGCACGCCAGCGGGGACGTTTTCCTGGAAGCGCGCCGTAGCGATGACGAATTTCAGCTCGCCGGGGCCTTGAGTGCGGCCGAGCTCGCCGCCGATCGCCGCCAGGCGGGCGCGAGTTTCAACGACTATGCCGCGGATAATCGTCTGTTCCGCGTCGGTATCGAGCAGCAGCTGGGTGAACGGCTCCAGTTGCTGGCCAGTTACGGTGATCGTGATGAGGAGGTGGTGATCGATTCGCTGTCGGGATTCGGCGCTGCGGTAACCGGTCAGGAGCGTCGGGTACAGACGCTGGATCCGCGGTTGGTGTGGCACGCTGACCGGTGGCGCGCGACTTTGGGCGTGGACATCGAACGCGTCGACTACGACTTTGCGCTGGATTTCGGTTTTGGGCCCAGCGGCACGGAGCAGCGCCAACGCCAGCGCAGCCCGTATCTGCATGTGATGATCAGCCCGCTACCGTCACTGGATCTGCAGGCTGGGGTGCGCCACGCGCGGCGGGATACCAAGGTAGACCCCTATGAGATCGACTACGATCAAAGTGCCACGGTGCATACCCTGGGGGTCAACTGGCGCGGTGATCGCGGGCGCTATTATCTCAGACGCGACGAGACCTTCCGCTTTCCACTGGCGGACGAAAATGTTGATTTTATGGGTGCCTTCTCGCCCCTCGACGTGCAGCGCGGTGTGGCCTGGGAACTGGGCGGAGAGTGGCGTTGGAGGGGGCTGGAGCTGCAGATGGCGCTGTTCGAGCACCGGCTGCGCGACGAGATCGGTTTCGATCCCGCCAACGGCGCCTTCGGCGCCAATGTGAATTTCGATGACACCCGCCGCCGTGGCGGCACCGCCGAGTTACGCTATCGGATCGATGAGCGTTTGGAGATCGGCGGCCTCTATACCTATACGGATGCGCGATTCGTGGCCGGATCCTATGACGGTAACCGGGTTCCGGATGTCGCCCGGGAGCTGGCCAAGTTCCATGCCGGTTATCGTATCGCCCCGGCTTGGCAGCTGTCCGGGGAGGTGGTCTACACCGGCGCTCAGGCACTCGATCTAGCGAATGCAGCGGCGCTTGGCGGCTACACGGTCGTCAACCTCGCCGCCAGCTGGTCCCGTGGTGACTGGACATTGCAGGCGCGGCTCAACAATATTGCCGACCGAGAATACACCGAGTTCGCGACTTTCTTCGGTACCCGGGCCCAGTATCCGGCGCCGGAGCGCAATTTCCAGTTCACCTTGCTCCGCGACCTATGAGGAACTACGCCATGATGACTCCCGCCACCCGGCTACTGGTTGCCGCCATTGCATTGCTGGCGTTGACCCGATTGCTGCCCCATCCACCCAATTTCTCGCCACTGGTCGCGGCGGCGCTGTTCAGTGGTGCTGTGTGCCGCGATTGGCGACTGGCGTTGATACTCCCGCTGTCGGCGATGTTGCTCGCGGACTTGTGGTTGGGCTTTCACGCCACGTTGGCGTTCGTGTATTTGGGCATGGCGTTGGCCGTGGTCGTCGGGTGCGTGCTCGGTGGGCGGCGCAAGCCGGCCCTCCTGCTAGGCGCGGGGCTACTGGGCTCGGGCCTCTTTTTTCTGGTCAGCAACGCCGGCGTATGGTTGACCCAGACCCTGTATCCGCCCACGGCGGCCGGATTGGCCGCTTGTTATCTGGCGGCGGTGCCCTTTTTTCATCACACCGTCTTAGCCACATTGGTTTGGGGGGCACTCCTGTTCGGCGGCGAGCGTTGGCTCGCCGCTCGCCGCCCCAGTGCGGCTCATCCTATCTGAGCCGCGCACCACTGCCCTGCTCAGAGGTCGTACCCGCGCTCGTCGTGCTGGCTTAGATCCAGGCCCTGAGTTTCCTGCTCTGCGGTGACGCGCAGTCCAATCAGGGCATCGACGATACGCAACAGTAGCCAAGTGGCCAGTGCGGTAAAGGCCACCGTGGCCAGAATGCCCGTCAGCTGTACGGTCACTTGGCGGCTCATGGTCATCCCTTCGGCATAGCCTTGCCCGCTCAGCAGACCGAGGCCACCGCTAGCGAATACGCCGGCGAGCAGGGTGCCGAGCATGCCGCCGACACCGTGGACCGGGAACACGTCCAGGGAGTCGTCGATATGCAGGCGCTGCTTGAGCCATTGGGTGGCGAAATAGCAGATCACGCCCGCCGCCAGACCAATCACCAGCGCCCCGCCGGGACCCACGAACCCAGAGGCCGGGGTAATGGTGCCCAGGCCCGCGACCATCCCGGTGACGATGCCGAGCACCGAGGGTTTGCCGTGGCGTAGCCATTCCATGGCCATCCAGGCGAGTGAGCCGGCTGCTGCCGAGAGGTGGGTCACCAGCATGGCCATGGCGGCATCACCGTTGGCTGCCAGTGCCGAGCCGCCATTGAATCCGAACCAGCCGACCCAGAGCATGCCTGCGCCGGCTACGGTCAGCGTCAGGTTATGGGGGGGAAGGGCCTGCGTACCGAAGCCGCGCCGCGGTCCGAGCACCACTGCCGCCACCAGGGCTGCAACCCCGGCGGTGATGTGCACCACGACGCCACCCGCGAAATCGAGCAGTCCCAATTCGGCCAGCCAGCCGCCGCCCCAGACCCAATGCGTGACGGGCACGTACACCACCAACAGCCAGAGCATGCTGAACCACAGCATGGCGGAGAATTTCATGCGTTCGGCAAAGCCGCCGACGACGAGCGCCGGGGTGATGATGGCAAAGGTCATCTGAAAGAGCGCGAACAGGGCTTCCGGTAGTGCGCCGCTGAGTGTGTCCGGAGTTACGCCGGCCATCAGCGCGCGGTCGAAGCCGCCGATCCATCCATTGAGCGCGCCGCCGTCGCCAAAGGCGAGGCTATAGCCGAGGAGAAACCACAGTAAAGAAGCGCCGCAGGTGATCGCGAAGCATTGCATCAACACTGAAAGCACATTTTTAGTGCGAACCAGTCCGCCGTAAAAGAGCGATAGCCCTGGAATGGTCATGAAGAGCACCAGTGCGGTGGCAGTAAGCATCCAGGCGGTGCTGCTGCCGTCAAGATTTTCTGCGTAGGTTGGCATCGTCGCCAGCAGGAACGCTGTCGGAAGAGCCGAAAGCCCGCGATGCGCCTTTCTCCGCGACCCTTTACGTAACGCCCCCCGGAAAAATTGCCTCATGATGGTGCTCCAAAAAGTTTTTGGTTGTTATGCGCACTAAAGTGGCGCGAAAAAATCGCCTTCGCCTGGCGCTGGTCCAATAGAGAGCAATTAGTGTGCCGTTTTGGTGCGGTCGCTGTGTCTCGTAGCGGTTGCTTGTACCGCGCGGTGGCACCTGGCGCGGGCTAATGCGTACAATCCAGTGACAGCCAGCCAGCAGCCAGAGCCCCGAGGGATGAGGAGTCATGCAGAACCCGCTTGCCGATGAACTCGATGCGGTTCACCAGGAACTCAAGAAGGCCGACGCCGCCGATCCCGATCTACTCGAGATCCTCAGTCGCGTCGTACATGATGTCACTACGCTAAAACACGAGGAGGCGGCAGCCTCCGCTCGCCGAGCGTCAGGGCAACGACCGAGCGAACGGTTGGAAGAGAAAGCGCTGCTGTTTGAGGCCGAACATCCAAAGTTGGCCGGTGCATTGCGACGCTTGGTGAAAGCGCTCGCTGATCTGGGAATCTAACGCCGACTGCGCCGGCTCGCCATGGCGAGGTTTGGAGGACAACCCGTGGTCGGGAGACACGGCCTACTGTGCTGGGTCGTGATGTTCTGTCTGTCCGCGTGCGCGGGTCCGACAGGCCAAGAACACATCACTTGGCAGTGCGCGCGAACCCTCGAAGGCGATCGCTGGGCTTGTGCGCAACAGCGGGTGCGCGACGGCGTGCTTGTGGGGCCGGTGGCTCCGCCAGTAACTGGCAGCGGGGTTGAGGAAAGCTCGGCGTCTGACGATAACGCGCCGCCGCCTCCGCCCGCCGGAGAATTCGCGTCATTGCAACGCAAGCCTCGGCAGACGGTCGCGCTTTCCGTGGCCGCGCAGCCGCGCGAAGCGTGGACGCAGCGTTTGCCCGGTCTCCAGGAGGCGCAGCCGGTCGTCGAAGCGGTGCCTGTCGTGCTGCCGCCGTTACAGCTTGAAAACGCCGCCGGGCCGCCGCCGGAACCGGAGCCGGTACTGGCGCGATGGGCTGATGCCGATCGTGCATCGCTGGCGTCTGTGGTCAAACCGGCACCCGCGGCGCAGCTGCCTGAGCCCCACCCGGAAGCCTCGAAGATCGACTCTCCGTCATCCAATAGGGTTCCAGCGCCCTTGCCCCGGCGTGTCCCTGCGGCCCCGGGAGAGCACTTGACCGACGGGGCGTCGCCGGAGGCTCCAACTCATTCGGCTGAGTCGCCGGGACGCTATACGGTGCAGATCGGGGCTTTTCGCTCCGAGGTGGACGCGCGCACATATCTCGCCGAGCATCAGCTCGATACCTTGCCGGTGGTGCTCAGTCGCAGGCGCAGTGGCGGACGCGATTACCGTGTGCTGACCTTTGGGCAGTTTGCTACGGTGCGCCAGGCGGTTGCTGCCTGGCAGCGGGTGGCGGCAGGACGAAATCTGGATTTTTGGGTCCGACCGCTGGAGTAGTCGGTTCGTCGCGGTGAGCTGGGGGGCCGCAAGCGGCGGATTTCCCAAAAAAATTGATGCAAATAAAGTGCTAGACCTCTGTCTTTTTTTGTGGAATTTGCTAACGTGGCCGCCGTGGGTTGGTGCCACGGCGCTTGACGTGTATGCGTCGAGGTGGCCAAGGCGACATGACGCCACTGTAGTGCCGATTCAATCGTTCTATCGAAGAAGGGGAACCCAAATGGTCAAGTCCAACAAAGGAATCAAGCTTTTGGCACTGGCCGCGGTTGTGGCGCTGGCGGCAGGTTGTGCCTCCAGCTCCAGTGTGAAGCAGGCCCAGGCCACGGCTGACGAAGCACTGCGCACTGCGCAGGCCGCGCAGCAGGCTGCCAGCTCCGCACAATCTACCGCGCAGGCCGCCAAGGCATCTGCGGATGCAGCTTCCGCCAAAGCCGATCAGGCTCAGGCATGCTGCAACGAGGTGCAGAGCAAGCTGGATCGGGTGTTCGAGCGCTCTCAGCGCAAGTGATGCTCGCTGGGGCGGCGGTCGCCGCGCCCAGTCTCGAAAGCCGACCGGGATCCCGGTCGGCTTTTTTTTGGGCTGGTAGTGTGTTAGCGCTGAGCCAAGTGTTCGGGGCTATGCAACGCCGTGGGAACTCCGCTCGCCGCGGCGAAGATGTCCGGTAGCAGCTGTAGATCGGGGGGCTCGCGGAGCTGCTGCCCTTGTGCTGCCAGCGCCCGATTCACCACCGCCAGCAGCGCCGTAAAATCACCGCTGTCGGTACGATTTTCGCCAAGTGGTGGGTGGACCTCGACATAGAGCAGTCCGTTGCGAATGCCGGCCTTGTAAGGCTGGTCGATCAGTTCCACGCGTGTGCCGGTAGGCACTTGGGCGAATAGCGATTCGATAGCCGGTGGATACATGCGGATGCATCCATGCGACACCTGCATGCCGACGCCGTAGGCTTTGTTGGTGCCATGGAGCAGATAATCCCCGAAATCGAGCCGCATGGCGTATTCCCCGAGTGGGTTGTCCGGCCCAGGCGGAACCACGCGCGGTAGCGGGCGGCCTTGGGCCGCGTGCTCCCGGCGGATGGATTCGGGCGGATACCAAGCGGGCTGCGCTACTTTTTGGATGATTTTCGAGGGACCGGTCGGGGAGGGCCAATCATCGCGGCCGACACCGACCGGATGGGTGACCACCGAAGGGGGAATGCCGACACCGGGTTTGGGGTAGTAATAGAGCCGCATTTCTGGGAGGTTTACGACAATTCCCTCGCGGGCGCCCGGTGGCAGGACGTACAGGGAGGGAATAACCACTTGCGTCCCTTCGCCCGGCAGCCAGGCATCCACTTCGGGGTTGGCGCCACGAATCTCGTTGTAGCCCAGATCCAGTGCTTTGGCGAGATCCACCAGGGTGTCTTCGTGGCGGGCGTGGACATAACGCAGCTCACCCACCAGGTCTCCGCTGTCGGGTGTGAGGATAAAGGTGCGAGCTCCCGCTGCTCCCGGCAGCAAAGCGCCGCACACCAAGGTGGCGAAAACCAGCAAGGGAAAAGCAGGCATAGTGAATTCCGTCGACCGCGTCAGGAGTTGCCCGGCTATAGTACAACGCTTATGGCAGCTACACCGAGAGATTGGTCGGGATCAAAGACCAAACCGGCTGCCGAATAGCCAGCTGGTCAGGGCGCCCAGGGCCAGGAAGGCGAGGGCGAAACCCAGGGCCTGCCATTGCAGATTGCGGCCCAACCGATGTTCTGAAAGCGTGCTAATCAGTAGCGGCAGCTGATCGGCTTTGCGTAATTGGTGCTCTGGTGGTAAGTGACTGCGACGGCGCTGTTCGGCGTGCGCTTCCGCTTTGGCGGCAGCGCGAACCGACGCCCATTCGACCGTGTCCAACACGCCATCGCCATTGCTGTCGTGGCCGGCCACGAGGGATGGGTAGTCTCGCTGTTTCCAGGTGCGCAGAATGTCGCGCTGCAGATGGCTCACATCGGTTAGCCGACCGCCGTCGTCGGTTTCGAAATGGCCGATCACGTAGAGTGGATCGTTTGCGGTGATTAGTTCTTCTGTATAGCGATAACGCTGTCGCAAGACGGCGCCCAATAAGTGCAGGCCGCCCGACGGCTGCCCGGACCGGGGTTGGCGTTCCTGCCCGGTCCAGCGTTGGATGCGATGACTGTGCACTTCGCCGCCGGCTGGCAGAATCAGGCAGTGGCCGCTGCCATCGTCGAGTTTCAGGGGAGCTTCGCTGGCGTCCTTTTCTACGGTGACCCAAGAGCCGCCGCGGCGATCGGAGCGGTATCGTTCGATCTGGTACCGCCACCATAAGCAGGGACGGCCGCTCAGCGGCGCGCTCAGGGGCGCGCCGGCCGGTCGGGCAAACCCGGCCAGCTCGACCAGGCCCTGGCTGGCCGAGCGCACCCGTGCGGTCGGGAGGTCGGCGATGAGGCGCGCCTGGATGAAGGTGCTGCGCGCGCGCCATAAGCAAAATAGGGTTCCGGCGAGGGATAGGCCGCCCCAGAATGCGAACTTCAGGGTGGATTGTTGGGCGATACAGCCCTGACAGAAGAGGTCTGCCAGGTCCGTAGAAAACATCATGGTTGGAACAGCGCGCCGACGTTGACGTCCTCGAGATCCTGAGCATCGAACTCGAGGAGCTGCAGCGGGCGATAACGCAATGGCCGCGCCACGAGCAGGTCCGGAAACTGCTCGATACGCACATTGTAGAGATTGACACTGGCGTTATAGAACTCGCGGCGGTCGGCGATCCCGGTTTCGAGGTCGGATATCCGGCCGTGCAGGTGTTGGAAAGATTCGCTGGCCTTGAGCTCGGGGTAGCTCTCGGCCAGCGCGAACAGCTTGCCCAAGCCGGCGCGAAGCTCGGTCTCGGCGCTGCCGAGCTCGCCGATCTGCTGATGCTCTCGGGCGTTGGCGACCCGGGAGCGGGCGGTGACCACGCGCTCCAGGGTATCGCGCTCGTATGCCATGTACTGTCGGCAGGTATCGACCAGTTTGGGTAGTTCATCGTGACGCTGCTTGAGCAGTACATCGATATCGGCCCACGACCGGGCGACCTGGTGCTTGAGACGCACCAGACTGTTGTAGATGGTCACGGTATAGCCGGACAGTAACATCAGTCCGCCCAGGGTCAGAAAGGTAAAGTCGATTTCCATGTCGGGTTCTCCTCCGGGCGAGGCGGGCAACGCGCCGGTGATGGGTGATCTCAGTGTTTGAGAGGCTTGTAACGTAGGCGTTGAGGCTGGGCATCTGCCCCTTTACGGGTCAGCAAATCCTCATGGTAGTCACTGTAGTTGCCCTCGTGGAAAACCACCTCGCTATTGCCTTCGAAGGCGAGAATGTGGGTGGCGATGCGATCCAGAAACCAGCGGTCGTGGGAGATGACCATCACACAGCCTGGAAAGGCGAGAATGGCCTCCTCGAGGGCGCGGAGCGTTTCCACGTCCAGGTCGTTGGATGGTTCGTCGAGCAGGAGCACATTGGCGCCCTGTTTGAGTGTATTCGCCAAGTGCAGTCGGCCGCGCTCGCCACCGGAGAGATCGCCAACGCGTTTCTGCTGGTCGGCGCCTTTGAAGTTGAAACGACCGACATAGGAGCGGGAGTTCACCTCGTAGTTGCCGATGCGCAGCACGTCCTGGCCGTCGGAGATGGCTTCCCAGACGGTCTTAGTGTCGTCCAGCGCTGCCCGGCTCTGTTCGACGAAGGCCAGTTTCACAGTTTCACCGAGAGTGACTCTGCCGGCGTCTGGCGATTCGCTGCCGGCGAGCAGGCGAAACAGGGTGGATTTCCCCGCGCCGTTGCCGCCGATCACGCCGACCACTGCGCCCTTGGGAACGCTCAGGCTGAGGGAGTCGATCAATAGATGGTCGCCGAAACCTTTACTTACCCCTTCGAGCTCGATGACTTTGTCCCCCAGCCGCGGTCCGGGCGGAATGTAGATTTCATTCGTCTCGTTACGCGCCTGGAATTCCTGGCTGCTCAGTTCTTCAAAGCGCTGCAGGCGCGCCTTGTTCTTGGCCTGCCGCGCCTTGGGATTCTTGCGTACCCACTCCAGCTCTTCCTGCATCGCCTTGCGGTGGCTCTCCTCGGCGCGTTGTTCCTGGGCGAGGCGCTTTTCCTTCGTTTCTAGCCAAGCGCTGTAGTTGCCTTCATAGGGAATGCCGCGACCGCGGTCCAGCTCCAGAATCCAACCGGCGACATTGTCGAGGAAGTAGCGGTCGTGGGTGACTGCCACCACGGTACCGGAAAAACCGTGCAAAAACTGCTCCAGCCAGAACACGGATTCAGCATCGAGATGGTTGGTGGGCTCGTCGAGCAACAACATGTCGGGCCGTGATAGCAGCAACTGGCATAGCGCCACTCGGCGTTTTTCGCCCCCGGACAATTTGGCGACATCCGCATCCCAGGGGGGGAGCCGCAGGGCGTCCGCTGCGACATCGAGCGTATGGTTGAGATTGTGCGCATCCCAGGCCTGAATGATGTCTTCGAGTTCGCTTTGGCGCTTGGCCAGGGCATCGAAGTCGGCGTCGGGCTCGGCATACGCGGCAAATACCTCATCCAGTGCGCCGAGGGCGTTGACCGCCTCGCGGACGCCGTCCTCGACATTGCCGCGTACATCCTTGGCCGGATCCAACTGCGGCTCCTGGGGCAAATAACCGATCTTGATGCCGGACATAGCCCGTGCTTCACCGACGATATCGGTATCCTCGCCGGCCATGATGCGCAGCAGTGTGGATTTGCCGGAGCCGTTCAGGCCCAGTACCCCGATCTTGGCCCCGGGGAAGAAGGACAGCGAGATGTCCTTGAGGATTTCGCGCTTGGGCGGGACGATCTTGCCCACCCGGTTCATGGTATAGACGTATTGAGCCATGGGCCGGTGAACATCAGCGGTTGGAGTGGGTCGGCATTGTAGCTCGGAGTGGGGGAGACGGCAGAGAGGCTACTGCACGATGCCCAGGGCCCCACCGTCGATGCGCAGGTTCTGGCCGTGGATGAAGCCTGCGCGTTCGCTGGCCAGGAAACACACGAGATCGGCGACCTCCTCGCATGTCGCGATGCGGTTGAGCGGGTTGGGAAAGCGCTCCGCCACGATACGGGCTTCGATCAGCGACCAGTCGTCTGCCCAGCCTTTGCGGCGGGCCTTGGCGCGAAAAGCGGCTTCCACCTCGGGGGTGCGGATCAGCCCTGGCGATACCGTATTCACGGTAATGCCCGCGCCAGCCAGATCCTGCGCCAGTGTTACCGTGACACTGGCGAGCGCGCTTTTGGCGGCGTAATACGCGGGCCTTAGCGCATTGGGTTGTGTGGAGCCGATGGTGCCAAGCTGGATGACCCGACCCCAGCCGAGTTCGCGCATCTGTGGTGTCAGCAGCCGGACCAGGCGCACCGCTGACAGCAGGTTCTTCTGGTACATGTCGAGCCAGGCATCGGTGTCGGCGTCGTCCCAGCCGCAGGTGTCGGCGGTGCCGTAGTTATTCACCAGGATGTCGATGCGCCCGGCGTGCTCAAGCGCCGTCTGCGCGACCTGTGCACAGCCCGCGTCGGTACACAGATCGCCGGCCACGACGTGCGCGACGCCCTGGTCGAGTAGCGCATGGGCGCTACCGGCCTCGAAACCGTGGCCGATCACCGTGGCGCCCTCCGCGGCGAGGCGCGCGGCGATCACCGCGCCGGTACCCCGGTGACTACCGGTCACCAGCGCCACCTTGTCTTGCAGTCCCAGGTTCATGAGAGGTTCTCCGCCCGCGGTCCGGATGATCAGGGCCCGAGTATAGCTGTCGCTGCGCCATCACCGGGTACGGGGAGCAGCCGGTAGCCCTCGGCCCTGGTGCTCCAGGAGACAAAGCTGCCTTCGGGTCCGGTGATCAACTCGGCGCGATCGGCGGCGCCGGCGGTGCTGGCCACTTCGCGAGGCGCGGTCCAAGTGTCGCCGCCGTCTGCGGAGCGACGCGCCAGGATGCGGATGCGACCCTCGCTGAACGCCTGCCAGGCGAGCGTCACCATTGCTCCGGATACGGCCACCCGGGGATTCATGGCATGGGTGCTGGGATCGCCAAAGAGCAGGGGGGTGGAAAAGGATTCCCCAGCGTCCTTGGTGTACGCGTAGAACAGGCCACGTCGCTGGCCCAGGGTGAACCAAGCCAGGTGATAACGGCCGTCTGCGCCGATCGCCAGCGCTGGGCCCTGAGTAGGACAGATAGGTACCTGCCAGTCGTCAAAGGTCACCCGCCGCGGGGGTGCCGTGCCGGGTGCGGCCGGTTGCAGCAGCACATGGTCGCGGATGTCGCCGGGGAACACGTAGCGCGCCGCGACTACCGGCTCGCCATCCTGAGTCAGCGCGAGGGCCGGCCGGCAGCAGTTGCAGAAATTTCCGCCGAGTTTGCGCGGCGGCGCTTCGGGGGAGGCCAGATACAGATCGGCGACGGTCCTGCCGGCATCCCGATACCACAGGTGATGGAGTCTGCCGACGGGGTCTAGGGCGATGCGGTGCAGTCTGCCGGGTCGCTCGGAAATTGTCCGCGGCGGCGTGAAGGTGCGCCCCCCATCGGTGGAGACCGCCATCAGCAGTCGTGCGGTGCCTTGGCCGGCGGCCACCGGCCAGACAACGTGCGTGCGATCGCCAGAGAAGGCGATGGCCGGGCGTTCCTCGATGCTGATCGCCAGGGACTGCGCCGGCCCTCCCAGCGTCACCGGTGCGGTGAAGGTCCGGCCGAGGTCGGTGGAGTGATCGAGTTGGAGTCGTTCGCCGTCTACGCGCAGGCGCCACAGGCGCCCCTGGGCATCGAAGGCCGCGGTGGTGGTCAGATTCTGGCCATGGCTGGCGGTGGCGATCAAAATGCAGACCAACCCGGGCAGCCAGACGCTCCTACGCGGCGCTCGGGCACCGAGTTCGCTGTGACGGTTTTTCCCGGGACGGTTAAAAAATCCCATGGATCGCGCTGACGCGGCGGTAGTCCGGTTCGACCTGGGCGCCGTTCAGATCCTGGATCAGGGGTGCGCCCAGCGACAGCGCCAGGCTCCGGACGTGGTGGTGAAGATCGCGCATCCCGGGAGAGCGGTAGCCGAGATTGCCCCCGGTGTCGCCCTGCTGTCTGCCGGGAATGGCTTCGCGGTCGCGCCACTTGCTGTTGAGTTCCATCACCAAATTCCCATTGTGCCTTCGGTCGAGCTCATAGCGCCTCGGTGGACGGGTTCCGCCGAGGCGGTAGGATGTGGCCGGGTTGTAGACGAAAACATCTCCTATATCAGCTCGTTGCGGTCCTGGGTCGACGACCGAACGGCGCAGACTCGCATCCCAGGAGAGCGGCCCGGTTCGGATGTCCGCGTCTACAACCCATCAGCGCCTGGTGCGCGGGCCTGCGGCATGGGGGCTGCTTGGCCTGGTCAACGCAGTTCTATCCGATCGACTTTTTGCAGACCGCGGGGCAGCTTGTTACCGCGCCGACCGCGCTCACCGCGATAGTGGTCGAGATCGCGGTGGTCGAGGGCGAGATGGCGTTTACCGGCGTGCAGCACCAGTTCCTGACCGGTATCGACCACCGCGACAGCGATCATCAGCTCCTCGCGCCGTACGGCCCGGGCGGTGGGGATGTTGAGGATGCGGTTGCCCTTTCCGCGCGCCAGTTCGGGGAGTTCGGTGAGGGGAAAGACGAGCAGGCGACCCTCGTTGCTGACCGCTGCGAGCAGTGCGCTGTCGGTAAGCGAGATTGGCTGGGGAGGCAGCACCTGGGCGTTGGGGGGTACGTTGAGCACCTGTTTGCCCGCGCGGTTCTTGGTTTGCAGATCGCCGAGCTTGGCGATGAATCCGTAGCCGGCATCGGTGGCGAGTAGCACGCGCTGGTCGTCGTTGCCCATCGCCAGACCGCAAAACAATGCGCCCGACGGCGCATTGAGGCGTCCGGTGGCCGGCTCACCCTGACTTCGAGCCGAGGGCAGGCTGTGGGCGGGCAGGGCGTAGGCGCGGCCCTGGGTGTCGAGCAGGATGGCCGCCTGGTTGGCGCGGCCGCGTGCGGCCGCGAGAAAGGCGTCGCCGGACTTGTAACTGAGGTTTTCGACATCGACGTCATGGCCTTTGGCGGCGCGGATCCAGCCCATTCGCGATAGCACCACGGTGACCGGTTCACTGCTCACCAGGTCGTCTTCGCGGAAGGCGATGGCTTCGCCTCGACTCACCAGGGGGGCGCGGCGCCGATCACCGTAGGCCTTGGCGGCCTCCTGCAGTTCGGCGCGTAGCAGTTTGGTGAGGCGCTTTTCTGAGCCCAATGTCTGTTGCAGCTGGTCGCGCTCGGCGGTGAGTTCGTCTTGCTCGCCGCGGATACGAATCTCTTCGAGTTTGGCGAGCTGACGCAGGCGCAAGTCGAGGATGGCATCGGCTTGGGCACTGGTGAGCTCAAAGCGACGCATCAGCTCGGGCCGCGGACGATCCTCGCTGCGGATGATGGCGATGACCTCATCGATATTGAGATAGGCGATCAAATAACCGGCGAGGAGGTGTAGGCGAGCCTCGACTTTGTCCAGACGGTGTTGCAGTCGCCGGCGCACCGTGGCGCGGCGGAAATCCAGCCATTCGCGCAGGATGGTATCCAGGGGCTTGACTGCGGGGCGACCGTCGAGCCCGATGAGGTTGAGGTTGACGCGATAATTGCGCTG
Organism: Porticoccaceae bacterium; assembly: GCA_041594335.1. GTDB lineage: Bacteria > Pseudomonadota > Gammaproteobacteria > Pseudomonadales > Porticoccaceae > JAGPUQ01. The sequence goes on along the minus strand of JBFHML010000013.1, from coordinate 33,340 downwards.
TAGATCAGTGGTGGCAAACAGATGGCTCATCAGTGCTTCGGCGTCGACCCGATTGGAACGCGGCACGATCACCAGTCGAGTGGGGTTTTCGTGATCGGATTCGTCGCGCAGGTCGGTGACCATGGGGAGTTTCCGCGCCTGCATCTGGTTCGCGATCTGCTCGAGAATGCGCGCCGGAGAGCTTTGGTAGGGCAGCGCAGTGATCACAATCTCGCCGTCTTCAAGTTGCCACACGGCGCGGGCGCGGACCGAGCCGCGCCCGGTCTGGTAGAGGACGCGCAATTCTTCGCGTGGGGTGATGATCTCGGCGGCGGTGGGGAAGTCGGGCCCCAGGATCCGTTCGCAGAGTTGATCGACCCCCGCATGCGGTTGTTCCAGCAGAACAATGCAAGCGGCGATGACCTCGCGGAGGTTATGGGGCGGGATGTCGGTGGCCATACCCACTGCAATGCCGCTACCGCCATTGAGCAGGATATGGGGCACCTGGGCCGGCAAGACCACCGGTTCTTCCAGCGTGCCGTCGAAATTGGGTTGCCAGTCCACCGTACCCTGGCCGAGCTCGGCGAGCAGCAATTCGGCGAAGGGTGACAAACGCGCCTCGGTATAGCGCATGGCGGCAAACGACTTGGGGTCGTCCGGTGAGCCCCAGTTGCCCTGGCCTTCGATCAGCGGGTAGCGGTAGGCGAAGGGTTGCGCCATCAGCACCATGGCCTCGTAGGCGGCGCTGTCGCCGTGCGGGTGAAACTTGCCGATCACATCGCCTACGGTGCGGGCCGATTTTTTGAACTTGGCATCGGCTCCGAGGCCGAGCTCACTCATGGCGTAGACGATGCGCCGTTGTACCGGCTTGAGTCCGTCGCAGACGCTGGGCAGTGCGCGGTCAAGGATGACGTACATCGAGTAGTCCAGATAGGACTTCTCGGCGAATTCGCGCAGCGGCCGTGTCTCGAAGCCGGGATCCAGGATAGAAGTGTCGGACATGGGTACCTCTCGCCGCCGGCGCGGCGGTTCAAATCAGGACTTCGGCGAGATCACCCTTGGTTTCCAGCCAGCTCTTGCGGTCGCCGGAACGCTTCTTGGCGAGCAGCATGTCCAACAGGTCGTGGGTATCGTCGCCTTCGGCCAGAGTGAGCTGCACCAGGCGACGGGTGTCTGGTGCCATGGTGGTTTCGCGCAGTTGCATTGGGTTCATTTCTCCCAGCCCCTTGAAGCGGGTGATTTGGGGCTTGCCGCGGCGCTTTTCGGCCTCGATATGCTCGAGGATGCCGCGACGCTCATCATCGTCGAGGGCATACCAGGTGTCGTTGCCGAGATCGATCCGGTAGAGCGGTGGCATCGCTACGAACACGTGGCCGGCTGCGACCAGTGGGCGGAAGTGGCGCACGAACAGGGCACACAGCAAAGTGGCGATATGCGCCCCGTCCGAGTCGGCATCGGCGAGGATACAGATCTTGTGATAGCGCAATCCAGAGAGATCCCCGCTGCTGGGTTCAATGCCCAGGGCCACGGCGATGTCGTGTACCTCTTGGGATGCCAGCACTTGGGTGCCGTCGACTTCCCACGTGTTCAAGATCTTGCCGCGCAGTGGCATCACCGCCTGGAATTCGCGGCTGCGGGCCTGCTTGGCGGAGCCGCCCGCGGAATCGCCTTCGACCAGGAAGATCTCCGTCCTCGCGGGATCACCAGCGGTGCAGTCGGCCAGCTTCCCCGGCAGCGCCGGTCCCGCGGTGACTTTCTTGCGCGCCACTTGGCGCGCTGATTTGAGGCGCGCCTGGGCGCTGGCGATGCACAGTTCCGCGAGTTGCTCTGCCTCGGCAGTGTGCTGGTTGAGCCAGAGGCTGAAGCTGTCCTTGACCACGCCGCCGATGAAAGAGGCCGCTTCCCGAGATGACAGCCGTTCCTTGGTTTGGCCGGAAAACTGCGGCTCGACGAGTTTCGCGGAGAGCACGTAGCAGACCCGGTCCCAGAGATCTTCGGGGGTCAGGCGCAGACCGCGCGGTAGCAGGTTGCGAAACTCGCAGAACTCGCGCAGTGCCTCCAACAGGCCGGTGCGAAAGCCGTTGACGTGGGTGCCACCTTGGGCCGTAGGAATTAGGTTGACGTAGCTTTCTTGCAGCAACTCGCCGCTTTCCGGTAGCCATTGCACCGCCCAATCGACCCCAGCTTCGGCGGCTGCGAAGTGGCCGATAAAAGGTAGGGCGGGCAAGGGGGTGGCCTCTTGGGTCGCCGACAACAGGTAATCGCCCAGGCCGTCTTGGTAGTGCCAGGTCTCGGTCGTGTCGCCGGTGGCGTCGTGAAACTGCACCGTAAGGCCCGCGCACAGCACGGCCTTGGCGCGCAAGAGGTGCTTGAGTCGGGGCAGCGCGAGGCGCGGCGAATCAAAATACTTGGGATCCGGCCAGAAGCGCACGCTGGTGCCGGTATCGCGCTTGGCGCAACTGCCGATCACCGCGAGATCGCCGATCTTTTCCCCGCCGGCAAACGCCATGTGGTGCACTTGGCCGTCGCGCTTAACGGTCACTTCCAAGCGTTCGGACAAAGCATTTACCACCGAAACGCCGACACCGTGGAGGCCGCCGGAGAACTGATAACTCTTACCCGAGAACTTGCCGCCGGCATGCAGCGTGGAGAGGATTACCTCGACCCCCGGGCGCCCTTGCTCCGGGTGGATGTCGACCGGCATGCCGCGACCGTCGTCAGCGACCTCGATAGCGCCGTCGCCATGCAGCGTCACTGCGATGCGGGTGGCGTGGCCGGCGAGGGCCTCGTCGACGCTGTTGTCGACCACCTCCTGAACCAGGTGATTGGGACGGCTGGTGTCGGTGTACATGCCGGGGCGGCGGCGCACCGGATCCAGGCCGGTGAGTACTTCGATGTCGGCGGCGTCATAACGATTCATTGGGCAACCGCAGTAAAAAATTCGTGAATGGCCGGTAGATGGCGCTCGAACTGCTGGAATCCATGGTCGCCCCCCGATTCGATTACCAGCCGGCACGCGCGGTATTTCTCTGCCGCCTGTCGATAGTCGAGGAGTTCGTCGCCGGTCTGCAGCAGCACCAGCAGGTCCTGTGGGCGCGGTAGCGGATCCACTTCCCAGGCGCGCAATGCATCCAGATGGCGTTGTTCCATGTGTGCGATCGCCCCGGTGTGGTGATTGGTTTGAGGTCCCAGCAAGTAGTCGCGTCCCAACCACGGGCATACGGCCGGGTTGATCAGTACGGCGCGCGCGCCGTGCTGTGCCGCCAGCCAGGTGGCGTAGAACCCCCCCATCGAGCTGCCGACCAGATAGATCGGATCGGTTGTGATGGCGAACTCGGCCTCAAGCGCGGCCATTGCCAGATCGGGGTAGGGGCTCAGTAGGGGGCAGCGAAAGGCGATATGGGGGTGTGTCGCGGCCAGCCAAGATTGCATCTGCCGGGCCTTGAGCGATTGCGGCGAGCTATTGAAGCCGTGGATGTAGAGCAGTGTGGCCATGGGTGCCCGGGATGCTTTGGCGGCCGAGATTATAGGGATTTCGGCCGCCGCCGGCAGTGCCTGTCTTCAGTAGCGGGCGACGCGGCGATCCAGATGAGGGAGTGGGCGCTGCAAAAATAGGCAGCCTGTGGACAGGGTACCGTCCGGGTGCAGCTCGATCCAGCGGTAACCCGGCGGCTGATCGCCGAGCGCGAAGTCGGCACTATTGGCCCGAAACTGAAAACAGGTGGCAGGCGTGGCGTAAACCTGTGTGCCGGCCCAGGACGTATGAAATTCCTGATGGACATGGCCAGTAAAGACGGCGCTGATATTGTGGTGCGCACGCAGCAGGGCTTCCAGTTCGCCAGCGTTGGCAATGCGTTGGGCATCGAGCCAGTCGCAACCGACGGGGACTGGCGGGTGATGCATGAAGATCACCGTGGGCGCATTCGGTTCCCGGGCCAATTGGGCAGCGAGGAACTCCAGCTCCTCGTCGGCCAGACGCCCGCCGACCTCGCCTGCAACGGCGGTGTCGAGGGACAGGATGCGCCAATCGCCCAGTTCCAGCAGCGGCCAGTAGGGGGCGGCGGTAACGCCTTCCCGGATCACCTGTTTGTCGTCGTGATTGCCAGGCAGCCATTGGTAGGGCAGCTCGAGGAACTGGAGCTGCTGAGTGAACAACTGGTAGGCGGACATCGAGCCATCCGCAGCGATATCACCGGTGGCGCAGATCAGCTCGGGGGGATTGCTGGAAGCCCCGATTTCGGCCAGGACTTCGCGCAGCGTCTCCAAGGTCTCGACTCCCGCTAATCGATAGTCCCGGGCCGGACCGATATGGGGGTCGGTGATCTGAATGAGGCGGCGGATCGGTGCAGGCGTCATGCGCCACCCAGGTTATATCGGGCAGTCGTGCCGACAGCGCGGCGGGCGGGAAGGACGAAATGCCGCGGGAGCGGGGGGTCAGGGAATCGGGCAGACGTCAGCCGCGACGAAGCCGTTGGCCAGACAGATCGCCAGCCACTCACCCAGAAAGCGATTCCACTGAGCCTTCTCATCGCGGTGCAACATTCTCCGGTTCGGGTATTCCTGGCGTGGCCAGATATTGCGCTCCCCTTCACAGGCGGTGACTTCGGCGAGTCGGGCGTCGTGGTACACCCGTACCACCAGTACCGGGGTTTTCAGCCAACGATCGCCGCGCTCCCCTTGGTAAATGCTGAGCAAGGTGGTGTGGGCGCTGCGCTCCCGTACGGCCAGAATCACCTCGCACGCTCCGGCGCCGTCCAGTCCAAGCCGTCGCTCGTCGGCGGCCGCCATGTCTGGAAACAGCATGGCCAGCCGCCGATAGTTGGCTTCACACTCGGCCAGGAAGTGCTTCAGGTCGATCTTGTAACGCGTTCGTCTCACAACCTCAATTCCCCGATCCTCAGTCTGTGGACTGGTCTACGCATTGGGCATCGTCTGCCGCAGTCGAGCGCTGTTGAGTGCAAGCCACTGCAGGCCGATGATCGTTGGCGCGTTGCGATAATGGCCGGCGGCCAGGTTCGCAAGAGCCTCGGCTTCCGGTATCACCAGCAGACGGATGTCCTCCTGTTCGTCGTCGCGGCCGAAGTAACCAGTGCGATCGCGTAGGTCGGTCAGACCGCAGAACAGCGTCAGGGTCTCGTCGCTGCCGCCCGGGCTGGTCAGGTAGCGGCAGATCGGTTCAAGGCACACCTGCGTAATGCCGGCCTCTTCTTCGGTTTCCCGATGGGCTACCGCCTCGGGTGTTTCTCCGGGTTCGATCATGCCCGCGACCACTTCAGTGAGCCAGGGACCGTCGGCCTCGGCTAGCGCACCGATGCGAAACTGTTCCACCAGACCTACCAGGCGATGGTCAGGGTCATAGAGCAGCACCCCAACTGCCGGGCCGCGCAGAAACAACTCCCGGGTCAGCGGCGGTGTCCAGCCGCCGGCATACAGTCGATGTCGGCAGCGCACGCGATCCAGGCCGAAGAAGCCCCGATAGAGGGCTTGTCGCTCCAACACTTCGACACCTTCGCTCGCGGTCGGGACATCGCCAGATTTGCCTTCGCCCATGTTTTGCTGCCCGATGCTGCTCGTTCGCACCCCCAAAATATCGAGCAAGGGTAGCACGCCGCACCCGGCCGCCGGCAAACCCGTGGGGGGGTGCCAAGCCCAGGAGAACGACATCCTGTCGATCAATTGATATCTGCTAGACTCCGGCTGTTTTCCAACACCCGGATAGGACACCATCATGCGGAACCGCTTCGCTCGGGTCCTGTGCGTTTCGCTAACCGCCTTCTGTGTGAGTGGTGTGGCGCGCGCGGAGACTCTGCTCGAAATCTATCAATTGGCCATGGACAACGCGCCGCAACTGAAAGTGGCGGAGGCAAACTTTCGAGCTGGCAAGGAAGCTTTGCCGCAGGCTCGCGCCGGACTGTTGCCGACCATTTCCGGCGGGTATGACTATCTGGACGGAGAGGGAATTCAGAATACCTCCCGGGTGCTGGGTGCAGATTTCGTGGCGCGGGCCCCGGGGGATTTCGACGACGAGACGGAAATCTACCGACTATCGCTTACCCAACCGGTCTTTGATCTCGCCGCTTGGTTTAACTTTCAGCGCGGGAAGGTCTTGGACGAGCGTGCGGCCAGCCAGTTTTCCGCCGCCCAGCAGGAGGTCTTGTTGGATATCGCCAATGCGTATTTTGGCGTATTGCGGGCGGGCGAGAACCTGGTCTCGGCGCAGGCCGAGGAACGCGCCATTGCGCGCCAGTTAGAACAGACCAAGGAACGATTTGATGTGGGTCTGGTCCCCATCACTGATGTTCATGAGGCCCAGGCGGCCTTCGACACCGCGAGCGTCAATACCTTGGAATCCCAGAGCGCACTGAACATCGCCTTCGAAGCGCTCGAAGTGCTGACCGGACAGTCGCATGACCAACTGATCGGCCTTGCCGATACCTTTCCTGTGACTAAGCCCGATCCGATCGATGCCGAGGCCTGGGTACAGTTTGCGCAGGAGAATAACTTCTCCCTGGATGTCGCGCGGCTGGACATGCAGAGCGCAGAGAAAGCCGCGGAGGTTGCCAAGGCCGAGCACCTACCGACGGTAACGGCCAGTATCGAGTATCAGAAGAACCAAAATCAGGGCGTGCTCAACCGCGATGCCGGTATTCCCAATGCCGCCGGGGGGCTGGATCCGGCGGTACGCCAGCCCTTCGTGAACGATTCCGAGGCCACCGTGTTTGGGCTCAATTTGCACGTGCCCTTGTACTCCGGTGGGTTGGTCAGCGCGCAGCGCCGCCAAGCCTATCAGGAGTGGATCAGCGCGCGCGAGAGTTATGTCTTGGCCCAGCGCAACACGACACAGAGCGCTCGATCACGCCACCTGCAGGTGCTGACGGATGCCGCGCGGATCAAGGCGCGCCGCCAGGCCATTACCTCTGCGCAAAGCGCACTGGATGCGACCGAAGCGGGTTATGAAGTTGGCACGCGCAATATCGTCGACGTATTGATCTCTCAGCGCACCCTGTATCAGGCCCAGCGCGATTATGCCAATGCCCGCTTCGACTATATCGACAGCATGCTGCGGTTGCGGGCGGTTGCGGGACAGCTGGGGCCAGGCGACATCGAACAGCTCAACCGCTGGCTGGATCCCAATCTCAGCGTGGGTAGAGCGGGTCGATAACCGACAGTAACCTGTCCAGTGCGCCCCGATTAGCCGCGGCCACCGCCTGTGCAGCCTCTCCCATGGTCGCGCGGCGCACCTGGTCTTCGTATAGCGCCTTGATCGCTTCTGCGAGCGCGGCGCCGTCCGCGCAAATCTGCAGCCCTCCCGCCGCGTCGAGCAGGGCCGCGGCCTCTGCAAAATTGAACAGATGCGATCCGCTGAGTACCGGTTTGCCCCAGGCGGCCGGTTCGATCAGGTTGTGCCCGCCCACGGGGACGAGACTACCCCCGACGAACACCAGATCCGCAGCGCCGCAAAAGGCCAGCAGTTCTCCCATGGTATCGCCCAACAACACCTGGGTGTACGCGTTCGGCGTCTGCCCGCTCGAATGGCGCACAGTCTCCAGCCCCGCGCGGCGACACAGGGCATAGACGCCCTCAAAGCGTTCTGGATGGCGGGGGACCAGCACCAGGAGTGCGTCCGGATGCCGTGCCAACAGTGCTCGGTGGGCGGCGAGGACCGGGGCGTCCTCGCCGGCGTGGGTGCTTGCCGCGAGCCAGATCGGACGTTGGGTGGGGCCGCGCCACTGGATGCCTAGGGCGGTAGCGCGCGCGCGTACATCGGCGTCGATCTCGAGGTCGAACTTGATATTCCCCGTCACGGTCAACTGGCTCGCGGCAAGTCCTAGGGATTGGAAGCGCTCGCCGTCGGCTGGGGTCTGAGCCGCGACTCGGGTGAGGCTTGCGAGCATCGGCGCGGTCAGCGCGCGAATGCGCGCATAGCCTGCGGCAGAACGTTTGGAAAGACGTGCGTTGGCCAATAACACAGGGATGTTGCGCCGGGTGCAATGATGCAGCAGGTTGGGCCAGAGTTCGGTTTCCATCACGATCAGCAGTGCCGGTTGCGTCCGGCTGAGAAATCGCCTGAGTACGTGGGGAAGGTCGTACGGCGCATAGCAGTGCGCCACCTTGTCCCCAAACTGTGCGCAAACCCGTTCCGAGCCCGTCGGCGTGGTCGTGGTTACCAGCAGCCGCACTGCGGGGTGGTCGCGTAATAGTCTCCGGATCAGCGGTACCGCGGCGAGGGTTTCGCCCACGGATACCGCGTGGATCCACACTACCGGGTCGGGTAGCTGTGGCGCGCGCCCGAAGCGTTCGCCCCAGCGGCGTGCGTAGCCAGGGGCGCGCCGGGCCCGCCAGCACAGGCGCAGCAGGATGGCCGGCAGGAGTAGATACAACAGTAGGGAATACAGTAGGCGGGCGAACACGATTCCTCCGTTGGCTAGGATAGCGGCAAGCGGAGGCCTATGCATGCGCTTCGCTCGAAAAAGCATACGGCGGCTATACTGCCCGTCCCAATTGCCGCTCCAGGCACTATGACTCAGGCTGAAACGTTGCGTTGCGACATCGTCATTCTCGGCGGAGGTATCGCCGGCCTGTGGCTGCTCGATGATTTGCGCCGCCGGGGCTACGGCGTCTTGTTGCTGGAAACCCACGCACTGGGTGGTGGCCAGACGCTCGCCAGCCAGGGGATGATTCACGGCGGCATCAAGTACAGCCTCTCCGGTGCCTTATCCGGGGCGTCCGAAGCCATTGCGAGCATGCCGGCTTACTGGAAACAGTGCTTGGCGGGTGAGGCGTCGCCTGATCTGCGCGCGGCGCGAGTGCTCAGTGAACATTTTTATCTTTGGTCGAGTCGGGCGACCGGCAGTCGGTTGACCACGTTTTTTGCCAGCAAGGCGGTACGGGGTCGGGTGGAGCGCGTTTCTCCGATGGCGCGGCCGCCGCTGTTTCAGGAACCCGGGTTCAGCGGACAGCTCTACCGGTTGGTCGATCTGGTGCTGGACGTGCCCAGTCTGGTGGCCGCGCTGGCCGCGCCTTGGCAGGAGTCGATCTTCTCCCTCGCCGGCGCAGCGCATTCCTGGGAGCGAGGCGGCGGCGGAGAACCCGTGCTGCATCTGTCTGCCCGCGGGGAGCGCTGGCGTTTGGCGCCTCAGGCCTTCGTGTGTGCTGCCGGAAGTGGTAATGCCGCGCTGTTGACTGCGCTAGGTGCCGCGGCGCCCGCTATGCAGTGCCGCCCGCTGCAGCAGGTCATGGTCCGCCACCGCTATCCCTACCCGCTGCACGGTCACTGTCTGGGACGTGAAACAACACCGCGCTTAACGGTATCTAGTCACCCGTGCGGTAACGGCGAGCAGGTCTGGTATCTCGGCGGCGGGCTTGCTGAAGCAGGCGCTGGGATGGCATCGGAGGAGCTGATCGCGCGGGCGCAGCGCGAACTCGCCGAATTGCTGCCCTGGGTGGCCTTGGGCGAGGACGCGCGTTGGGCCACCTGGAAGGTCGACCGCGCCGAGCCGCGCCAGCGTGGTCTGGCGCGCCCCGATCAGGCCTTCGCGGAATGGGCGGACTGCCCGGGCAATGCCCTGATCGCCTGGCCCACCAAGCTCACCCTATGCCCGAATCTGGCCCGTCAGGTGGCCGAGCGGCTCGCGGCTCGCGGCATCGCGCCCGGCGGCGCCGCGCCGCCGGCACTACCGTTGGATCGCCCCCCGTGCGCGCTGACGCCCTGGCAGGAGGTGTTCGGTGACTGAAGCCGTCCCTCGCCGCCGCTTGGGGCGCACCGGCATCGAGGTGGGCGTGTTGGGCTTGGGTACCGTCAAGCTCGGGCGCAACCAGGGGGTCAAGTATCCGCGCGGTTTTACGTTGCCCGACGACCGGGCGGTGCGCGCGCTGCTCGACCTGGCTGCGGACCTGGGCATCAACTTGATCGATACCGCGCCGGCCTACGGCAGCAGCGAGGCGCGCCTCGGCCAGCTGCTGCCCGGACCTCGCGAACGCTGGGTCTTGGGCACTAAGGTCGGGGAGGAGTTCGACGGCGGCGTGTCTCGCTATGATTTCTCGCCGGCGGCCGTACGCGCCAGTATCGAGCGCAGTCTGCGCCGGTTGCGCACCGACTGGCTGGATTTGGTGTTGGTGCACTCTGATGGCTCGGACCTCGAGATCATCGAGCACTCCGGTGCACTAGACACCCTGGCCGAAATGCAGCGCGCCGGCAAGGTACGCGCCTATGGCATGTCCACCAAGACGCTCGCTGGCGGTCTGCGCGCCGCCGAGTTGTGTGATTTGCTGATGGTCACCTGGCATCTGGGCTACGACGCGGAAGTGCCGGTCATCGACCGTTGCCTGGAGCTGGGTACCGGCGTGCTCCTTAAAAAGGTGCTCGCCAGCGGTCATGCGGCAAGCGGTAGCGACCCGGTGCGCGCCGCTTTCACCCAGCTGCTCGGTCATCCGGGAGTAGCCAGCCTGGTGGTCGGTACCATCGATCCCGATCATCTGCGTGCGAATGCCGCTTTGGCGCGCGCCTGCCGGTGGTGAGACGCCTCCCGCGATCGAGCGGGTGGGGAGCGCCGCGAGCCGATGCGAATCGGTGCCGAGTTGGGGGATGGAATCTCTGGTGGTGCCTGGGCATGCCAGCATTTTGGTTTCTGGGCTGTTTACCGACTGTGACGAAGGAGCGTCGCCCACCGGTCCGCCTACATGGCTTGGACCGCGTTTGTCCCGCGGATCGCTCACCACCCCCCGGTAGCTCCCCGGTTCCGCCGGACAGACGTTCAGATGCGAACCCGAGGTCTGGGGGCCCGCCTTTCGCGATACAGTTGACAAACAAGGGCCTCTTCGCGATTGACCGGCCGGCTTGTGCGGTCATCGCGGACCCTGTGGCTGTTGTCAGTATGGCTCATGCCATTTGCGTTTTGATGGGTGACGTATGTTGCTTCTGATGTTCCTGAAGGCTTCAGGATTGCCCTGCTGATCTATCAGGTGGTGCGCGGGTGGTTGATGTAATGACCAGCGCGCCGTCGTCGGCAGGTAATAGCGCGACAAGCATCGTTACCGGAAGGGTGTGGAGAAGTAAAAGCTCGATCCATCCGGATAGCGAACGGCTTGGCGTCACCTCCGGCGCCTGTCGATAGGCCATGTATCTCTACCGGTGACGATTGACCGCATCAATTGCCCGGCGTGCCGGTGGTGGGTGTGGGGCCGGCACGCCAAACCCGAGCAGGAAGGCCGGCAGCAGGAATGCCAGCAGCGTCGCCGAAGGATTGACAAATAGCCGGTCGCCATCGGTGATGAAGCCCAATTGCATGGCCGCGACCCATGCGCCCCAGAGTTGTAGCCGGGGGTCGTTCAGCGCGCGGCGCAGCAAGCTGGCTATCCAACCCAGATAGAGCGCGACGCCAACCAGGCCGGAATAGAACCATTGGTTGAGGAGCAGATTGTGGTAGTGGGCTGCGGTTTCACTGGGAATGTCGACAGCGGCCTCCGCCGACAGCCCATGCCCTAGCCACAGCGGCCAGCCGCCATCACGCATGTGTTGCCAGCCGACTTGCCAGATCTCCGGGCGGCTCGATGTTCCCCGCGCGAACAGATGGCCGATCAGTTCCGTCAGGAGCTTGGGGTAGGCCAATACCAAGGCGGCGCCCAGAGCGCCCCCGGTGATGAGTACCAGGGTCGCGCGCCGTCCGCGGCAGCACAGCAGCACCCATAGCCCGCCCCCGGCAAGCACCAGATAGGCGCTGCGCGCCTGTACCCAGAATACGAGCAGCGCGAGGCTCAGGGTCGCACCGCCGTGCAGGATCGCGGTCAGTCGCCCGGGTGCGGTGAGGCAGCGGTAGAGGGCGACTAGCGCTACGCTCGCCATTGCCCAGCCCACGAATACGTGATGATTAAAAACGCCGCGCGCACTCGCTGCGTGATAGTTCCAATCGGGCTCGCCGAGACCGGGCCAGTCGTAAACAATCAATATGGCTCCTGCGACACCGAGAGATACCAGCGCGTCGAGCAGAAGTGCCATACGGTGTCGATGCAGGTCGCCGATCAGGAATACCAGATACCAGAGTGCCAGGACATTGAGCGCGCGCAGCAGCAGCTTGAAATCCTTGTGATCCCAGCCGTCCCATAGCAGTGTCAGGCAGCACCAGGCGCAGAGGAGGAGAAACCAGCGCGCCGGTGCCACGCGCCAAATCGCGGGGAGATCGGCTGGGCGAAAACACAACAGCATGGGCACCACGACGAACAGGCGGTAGAGGTTGGTCGCCCCGGTGCTATTGGCAGGCAAAAAACAGATGGCGAAGCACAGCAGCAGGGCGAGCCAGGCGTAGCGCTCGCGAATGGCGGCGCGCAGCCGCCCCGCAGCGGAGGTGCCGGATGCCGTGGATAACACTGGATTCCTCAGGGCTCGGGTTTCGTGGACTGGTCCCGAATCTTATTGACCAGGGCGGTGGTCGAGCAGTCTTCGACCAGTCCCAAGGCGTGAACCTCGCCGCCGTAGGCGGTGACGATCTCCCAGCCCACGACCTGTTCTGTGCGATAGTCTCCGCCCTTGACCAGGATGTCCGGTTGCAATCGTTGCAACAGCGCTTCCGGGGTGTCCTCCGCAAAGCTCACCACCCAGTCGACGGTCTCGAGTCCGGCCAGCACCGCCATGCGCCGATGAACTGGATTGAGCGGGCGCCCGGTGCCTTTGAGACGCTGGACGGACGCGTCATCGTTGACCGCCACGATCAGCCGGTCGCCTAGGGCGCGCGCCTGGCGGAGGTAACTGACGTGACCGGCGTGCAGAAGGTCGAAGCAACCATTGGTGAAGACAATGCGTTCGCCACGGGCACGGGCGTCGCCGACTTCCACCAGTAGCTGTTCCAGATGGAGTACGCCGGTTTCTGCGCCGCGCTCGCGTCGCAATGCTTGATGCAATTCGGGGCCGCTCACCGTGGCGGTACCGAGTTTACCCACGACGATGCCGGCTGCGAGGTTGGCCAGTGCTACCGCATCGGGCAGCTCGGCCCCGGCTGCCAATGCTCCGGCCAGCACCGCGATAACCGTGTCCCCGGCGCCGGTAACGTCATAGACCTCGCGGGCCCGCGCGGGTAGGTGTAACGCTGACTGCCCGGCGCGCAGCAAGGTCATGCCCTGCTCACCGCGGGTCACGAGGAGAGCGCCGAGTTCGAGGGATTCGGCGAGCGCCTGGCCGCGCGCGCACAAGGTGGCTTCGTCGCCACAGGGGCCGACTACCGCTTCCAGCTCACTGAGATTGGGTGTGAGGAGGGTGGCGCCGCGGTAACGCTCAAAATCCCTGCCCTTGGGATCGACCAGGACCGGGATTCCGTGCGCGGCCGCGTGCTCGATCAAGGCGCGGGGATGTTGCAGGCAGCCCTTCGCGTAGTCGGAAAGGACGAGCACGTCACAGGCCGGCAGCAGTGCTTGGGCTCGCGCTGGGAGCGCGGCGATATCCGCTGGGCTCAGCGGTTCTTCGAAGTCCAGCCGCAGGAGTTGCTGATTGCGGCTCATGACGCGCAACTTGGTAATAGTCGGCCGATCGGGGCAGGAGAGCAGGTGGGTTTCTACGCCGGCTGCCGCTAGTTGATCGGCGAGTATGGTCGCCGCTTCGTCCTCTCCGACGGCACCGACTACGCCGACGCCCGCACCCAGCGCGGCTAGGTTGAGTGCGACGTTGGCGGCGCCACCGGGCCGGTCGTCGGCGGCGGTGATCCGGACGACCGGGACCGGCGCCTCCGGCGAGATTCGAGCGGTGGGGCCATGCCAGTAGCGGTCCAGCATGATGTCGCCTACGACTAGTACCCGAGCGCGCTCGAACGGCGGAAATTCAGCCTGCAACGGAAGACTCCTCGATCGTGACCGTTAGTCGGGGGAAGGGGAGAGTACCTGTTCCAGCCGTGCCCACGCCAGTGTTGGAGTCAGTTCGCGCAGGCATTGGGCTGCTGGGCCCCGATACTCGGGTGTGTGGCACTCGCGGCGACCACAGGGGACACAGTCTCGGGTATCGGCTTGCAGGTGTGCCGCCGCGGGGCCGGTCGCTGCGATCAGGCGCGGATCGGTCGGCCCGTACAGCGTAACCACCGGGCGACCCAGGGCGGCCGCCAAGTGGGCCAAGCCGGTGTCCACGCTGATGACGGCGATGCTGGTGGCGAGCAGTCCGGCAACTTGGGTGAGTGACATCCGTGGGGGTACCAAGACCTCCGGTCGACCGTCCGCCAGACGCTCCGCCCGCGCGTGCTCGGTAGCGCTGCCCCAGGGCAGCGCCACACGATAGCCGCGTCGGATGCTGCGGTCGATCAGGTTGCGCCAATGCTCGTCCGGCCACTGTTTGGTCGTCCAGGTAGCGTTGGTGACCAATGTCAGCATCGGCTCGCCGGAGACGACAGGAGGTGGTGGCCAGTGGCGTCCGGTGAGGCCGAAATCCGGGGCGTCGGTGGGCTGAGGGTAGTCGAGAGCCGCGGCGAACAGGCTGCGCCAGCGTTCGATGGCGAGGCGGTTGCGCGGCACCCTATAGCGCCGCCGGTAGAGCCATTGGGCGCCGGGCTCGCGGATGGAGGTGCGGTCGAGACCGGCTCCTGGGCCTCGCGCCAACGCGGTGACGATGGCGCTTTTCCAGCTTCCCTGCGCATCGATGATCAGGTCGTAGCGGCGGGCGCGGAGTTGGCGCAGCCAAGCGCCGGCATCGTGGCGTAGAAAGGCCCGTTTGTGTTCACGCCACTGCCGGTGGGCGCTGACGATGACCTGGTCAATCGCGGGATGCCACCGGGGAATCTCGGCAAATGCGGTGTCGGCAACCCAATCGAAATGAAACTCTGGACGGTGCTTGCGCGCGTCGCTGAGTGCCGGCAGCAGTTGGATCAGATCGCCCATAGAGCTGAGTTTGACCAACAGAATACGGCTCAAATCGGGCGCCCTCGATCAGCTGGGAGTTTTGACGCCTGGGATGCGCCGACGTGGTGGGATGCGACTGTAACAAATGCGCCGGATTGTCGCGGCAGTGTCGCTGCAATCGTGGGCGAAGCGGCTAGAATGCCGCTTTGTCGAAAGCCGGGCGGCAACGGGCGGAGATGGCGGAAACGGTGCGGTTTGACAGACTGGATGAGGCCGCCTACGGGTGCTTGATCGCCGGTGCGCGTATTTTGGAGGCTGACCGCCACGGTACCAAGTTGCTGGCACTTGGGGACGGGCGTTACTTGAAACTGTTTCGCCGCAAGCGGTTGCTCAGCAGTGCGTTGATGCGGCCCTATTCCTGGCGTTTCCAACGCAACGCGCAACGCCTCGCCGGTCTGGGGATCCCGACGGTTGTCCCGGAACGACTCTTGCGCATTCCCCATCTGCAGCGGACTGCGGTGTTGTATCGACCATTGGCGGGACGCACTCTGCGGGAATTGTTGCTCGTTGAAGCCGACGGCGAACCGTGGATCGCGCGCTTCGGTGACTTTTTGGGCGATTTGCATCGGTTGGGGATTTACTTTCGCTCGCTCCATTTCGGCAACCTGGTGGTGGGCGAGCGGGATGAGCTGGGGCTGATTGATGTCGCCGACCTCGAGTTTCGCAGTGCGCCATTGGGAGCGCGTCTCGTCGCGCGCAATCTGCGTCATCTGATGCGTTACCCCGATGATTGGCGTCAGGTGTGCGCCTCGACGGACGCCTTTTGTACCGGTTATGCCCACAGCGGCCGCTCGTTGCCGAAGCCTGCGCAGCGCCTGCTCGGCGGGCCCGACAAGTAGCCACCGCCTCAAGCCGGGGCGTGCAACCCGAGACGGGCTACTGGCGTTCCAGGCCCCGGTCGCCGAATGCCAAGCCCAGTGAGTCTAGATAGCGCTGCAGGGCGCGGTGTCCGGTGATGCGCCGTTGTTGTTCCTCGCTTAAAAATTCCTGCCAGCGGAGGTCGAAGAAAGCGTTTTGTTGCCGCTGTTTGGTCCATTGGTATTCGGGTTTTCCGGTGCCGTGATGGGCAAACTGCCAATAGCGCTCCTGGCCGGGTTCGAAGTCGTGGCCGAGCCATTCGTTGAGCCGATGCAAGGCAGTGATCGGATCCTCGGCGATCTCCTGATACGTGGCCAGCGTCCAGGGCGCGCCGCTGCGGGCCAAGTAGGTGCTGATTTCTTGATTCTGGCGCAGCCACTTGTAGATATAGACCTCGAGCATATCGCCAAACAGCAGGCGTCGCGCGGCGGTTGGCCTGCGCCGCAACATCTTGACGCGCTCCCGCCGTTGCACGTGAGGGTCGTCAAAGTGCAGCAGCCAGCGGCGCGCCAGGGCGCGCGGATCCCGAAGGAGGTGGATGCGGTGCGCACGCTGGCGGTTACCGCGGTCGCGGGCCCGAAACCAGCGCGGCTTTTTGGAAGCGTCGACCAACAGCGCTGCCGTTGCCGGTAGGCGTCCGAAAATTTGGCCATAGAGATCCGCTGCGGGGTGGGTGTCGAGCTCGCGCACCAGCGCGCAGTTCGCGACGTCGCCACAAATCGTGCAGGAGCGGCCCTGCTTGAGCAGATTCTTGAGCTCACCCAGGTGCACGAAACGGGAATGGCTGCCCAGCATCAGCGACAGAAAGTGTGAGCCGCTGAAGTTCGAAGACAAGATATACACTACGCCACGGCTTATGATTTTTTCTCCGGTGTGAGGCCGCAGTGCAATTTGAGGTACTTGCGCAGGTAGGACCAACGGCCGAGGGTTGCTAGCGGATCGCGGCGCAACGCGCGGTGAAAATAGGCGAGTGCTTCGGGGCGTTCCCCAGCCAAATAATGGGCACGAAAGAGGGACAGCCAGCGCCGGGCTTGGTAGTGCCGGCGGTAAGTTTGGGTCCAGCTAGGCATCAAATCTGTGCGAAAAACCTCGTCGAGCAGAGCTGGCGCAGCAGCGGCTGCCCGCTGAGTGTCGTGGCGCAAAGAGTCTGGGTGCTGGTGCATGATGGCCACCACCTCCGGGGTGACCGCGATCTCGCCGGTGGCCAGTAGGTAGGCGAACACCGGGATGTCTTCAGTGGAAGGCATTTGTTCAGGGTAACGGCGACGATCGAGCGCGTCGCGGCGAAACGCGGCGGCACTGCCAGTGAAATGCTGGGCCCCGTCGAACAGAAAGCTTTTGAAGCGCCGTCGGCGCTGTGCAGGCAACCGGCCTATGGGGCACAGCTTCACCCGACCGTCGGGCGTGACCGCCTGATGGGTGCCGGCTAGCAGATCCGCTGCAGGTGTTTGCGCTTGCAGCTGCCGATAGCTCGTGAGCGCCGTCGGCGCGAGCTCGTCGTCGGCGTCGAGAAAGATCAAGTAACGCCCCTGCGTCTCATCAATGCCACGATTACGGGTGGCCGCCACCCCGCGGTTGGGTTGACGCAGAAAGCGCAACTTCCCTGGATGGCGATCGACAAGCCTTTGGGCCACCTCCGCTGTGGTATCTGTCGAACCGTCATCGATCACCAGCAACTCCCAGTCCGTATCCTGCTGTGCTAGCACTGAATTCACGGCGCGTTCCAGCCAATGGCCGTAGTTGAAACAGGGGATGACGATGCTGAATAGGGGGGCTTTAGCCATGCGGGGGATCCGACTTGCGGATCAATAGGTCTTCCATGGCCAAGTATTGAAGGTCGGAGCCGAAAAACATCGCCAGGGCGTCGTCGGGGGAACACACCATGGGTTCGCCGCGCCGGTTAAGCGATGTATTGAGTACCACCCCGTTGCCGGTGAGGCGCTCGAGCGCTTCCATGAGCGCGTAGTAGCGCGGGTTGTGATGTTGCTCCAGGGCTTGGGCGCGGGCGGTACCGTCTTCATGGACCACTTCTGGCACCCGGGATTTCCATTCCTCCTGCACCTCAAAGGTAAAGGTCATGAAGGGAGCCGGATGATCGACCTTGAACATGTGTGGTCGCACGCGATCGAGCATGCTGGGACAGAAGGGGCGCCAACGCTCGCGAAACTTGATCTGTTCGTTGATGCGATCGGCGATGCCGGCGACACTGGGACAGCCGAGAATGGAGCGGCCGCCGAGAGCGCGGGGGCCGAACTCCATACGGCCCTGGAACCAAGCGACGGGGTGGCCCTCGGCGAGCAGCTGGGCGACCCGCTGTGGGATATCTGCCACGCGTTCCCAGCTGGGCCGCTGTGGGTGCCGTGCACAAGCGGCCAGACAGTCCTCGGTAGTATAGGCCGGCCCCAAATAGACGTGCTCCATGGGCTCGGGTTGGATGCCGCGTTTGACCAGTGCATAGGAGGCCGCGCCTACTGCAGTGCCGGCATCGCCGGAGGCTGGCTGCACGAACAGCTCGCGCACCTCTGGGCGGGCGATGATTTTCTGATTGAGCTTGACGTTCAGTGCACCGCCGCCGGAGAAAGCTAAGCGGCCGGTTTCGCGCAGGATGTCGCCGAGATAATGATCCATCAGTTTGAGTACGGCTTCCTCGTAGAGCGCTTGGATCGCCGCAGCATAGTCGATATAGGGTTGATCGGCGCTGTCGCCGCGCCGGCGTGGCCCCAGCCATTCTATCAGCCGAGGGCTGAAATAGAAGCCTTTGCCGTTCTCCTTATAGCGGCGCAGACCGACGGTATTGACGTAGCGGGTGTTGACCCGCAACGTGCGACCGTCGCAGTCGAGTAGGCGCGATAGGTCGTGGCGGGCGGGATTGCCGTACGGCGCCATGCCCATGACTTTGTATTCGCCATCGAGCATTTCGAACCCCAGATATTCGGTGAGCGCCCCATAGAGTCCTCCCAGGGAGTCGGGATCGTAGAATTCCTTGATCTTGTGGATGCGCCCGTGCTCGCCGTAGCCGAAAAAAGTGGTCGCGTATTCCCCTTTCCCATCGACGCCGAGAATCGCGGTCTTGCCCTCGAAACCGCTCAGGTGGTAGGCGCTGCTGGCGTGCGCGAGGTGATGCTCTACCGGTTCGAACTCGATCCGCCGGGGGTCGATGCCCAGGGTGCGCAGGAGATCGAAGATGTGGCTGCGGTAGCGTCGGTAGCGCCGGTTGCCATTGAACAGCGCGTCCAGGGCACGGTCTGGGGCATACCAGTAACGCCGGGCAAAGTGCCAACGTGCGGGTGAGGACAGCGGTATGGGTGCAAAGGGCACCGCCACTACGGTGACCTCCTCGGGGCTCACCCCGGCCTGCTGCAGGCAGAAGCGGGCAGCTTCCAAAGGCATGCGGTTCTTGGCGTGCTTATCGCGGATGAACCGTTCTTCCTCTGCGGCGGCCGCGAGGTGGCCGTCGATATAGAGCGCGGCGGACGGATCGTGGCCGAGCGCGCCGGAGAGGCCGAGTACGATGGTGGGCAAAGCTAAAGCTCCTGTGCAATGCGGTGGCCGGTCGCCAGCGGAGCTAGCAGCCGGGCAAAATGTTGCTGCAGGCCAGCGTCCCAGTTGGCGAGGAAACGACGCAAGTCCCGTTGTTGGGCGTGTCTGTGGCAGCTGCGGTTGCGATGTAACCGCATGGCGTCGAGATCGACGAGCAGCACGCGTTGGTGTCGTTCCTCGACCAAGAAATTGGTGGCCTTGAGATCCCCGTGGCTGATGCCGCTGCGGGCCAGGCCGGCAAGCGTTTGGAACACGGCCTCATCCAGCCAGGCTGGCACCTTGTCGGGGGTGCATCCGCGTAACCAGTCCTGCAATGGAACCCCTTCGCTGGCTTCCGTAATCAGATAGGCGACGTGTCGCAACGGCCCCCATCGGTGCTCTTGCATGGCCAGGGCCCGTGGCGTGGGCACTCCGATGAGTGTCAGCATCTGGGCGTTCTGCCAGGAGACCCAGGCCCGGGAATGGCGTGGCGCACGGCGCAGGCCATGCCGCCAGTTTTTAATATTGTAGCGTTTCACCACCAGGTCCGAAGCCGGCGCGGCGCATCGCACCACGGTGGCGCTGTTGCCGCCCTTGAGCTGCACCCCATCTTGGATCCATGGCTCCGGATTGCCGAGAAGCGCTAAGAACGGGGGGTCGTCTCGGTCGCGGCGGCGTGCCGTGAATTGACGCCAACCATGCGTCACGACGAATTCGCCGCACTCGCGCAAGCATTTTCGGCGGTAGTTTCGCAGCCGACGTTTCCGGGCTCGCGCCCAGGCACGCGCGAGCCGGGTGGGCGCGGGCAAGGGGCCGTAAGCTGTTGCCAACGTGCGGACTTGGTCGTCGCGGCTGGGCGAGAACTGCGCGAGCAGCAGCGCCAGGTTGGCGACGGTTTCGGCGCCGCTGGAGGACACGCGGATTCCGGCACCATCGATGGCGTAGGCGCATTTCCCCGAGAGTAAGAAATTGTCGAGATGAGCGTCTTCCTGAATCAGCCCAGCGCGGTGCAGGTGGCCGAGGAGGGCGAACACCGCGCTAGCGTCTGCTGCGGCGTTGGGATGGCTGAGGTCGGCGTCGAGCGCGCGGGCATCGGTCAGTAGCTCGGTGGCCAGCAACCAAGCGTCTTCGGCATGGTAGTGCCAGCGAATCCTGGGGCTGGGCACGCCCCGGGCGTGGAGCAGGTCTAGCCCCGCGCGTTCGCGCTGATAATCGCGGTGGCGGAAGAACAGCTTCACCAGCAGTTGCTCGCCGCTCCAGAGCGCACGACAGGCGAGCCGCCGCCCGGGGAGATGGCGATACACCTGGAGAATCCGCAGTGGCTCGCGACCGACGAGCGCTAGTTCGAAGCGCGCTAGGCTGCCGGGTGCCGCGACACGTAATGCCGCGAAATCCAGCGGCTGCGGGCTCATGGTTTACGCTGCCCCAGGTGTTTGGCCAGCTGGCGGGGGTCTAGGTCGAGATCACGCGCCGCGGCATAGCGCGCCAGCACGCGCGCGCGCCAGGCTTCGCCCAATGTTGGGCAGTGGCGAAACAGGGTGTCCAGGTCGCGCCATTCCTCCCGGCGACGCCAGGTTCGTTTGCATTTCTCGAGGTCGATCAATCGCAGTGGGCTGCCGGTCGTCTGTGCTGGAAAGTCGTGGGCAACGAAGAGATGCTTGGGGTAGAGGCAGCCGTGCCGCCACCCACTGTTGTGGAGCTTGGCGATCAGGGTTCCGGCCGCTTCCGCCAACTGGTTGCGGGCTGCGGTGCTGGGGTGTGCGAGGAGCCAGGCGTCGAGATCCTGATAGCGCTCCAAGGCCCGGGTCAGCAGTAACCCGCGGTCGTCTCCGGTGCGGCGGTGGCGGCCATATGCCGCGATCTCCAGAGTCGGGATCCCGTGGCGCTCTAGGGCCTGAATCGAAGACCACTCGCGCTGCGCGAGCGGGATGCCCCGCAGGCAATGGCGCGGGGTGCGGCAGTTGAAGTTGCGTTGGCGCTTGAGATAAAACCGGCGCGTCCCCTCGGGCGCGGCGATTTCCAGCAAAGCAACAGTGCTGGTGCCGCCGCGGGCCGTGTTGCCGGCTTCGACCTCGGTGGCCGCTGCGCTCCAGAGCGCCTCGAAGCTGTCCAGGCCCTGCGCGGCGAATAGCCGTTGCTCCGGTGTGGCGATGACTAGGTGGGCGCTCGTCAAGCGTGATACCCCTTGCGCACGCCTTTGCGATGCAGTGCCCGAGCGCGCCGGTCTACCTGGCGCCAAGGTCTCGCAGCCAGCGCGGTGTCGAGACTGGCCCCCTGATAATGGCGTAGGAAATAGAGTTCGTCACGGCGGCTGAAGCCGACTTGCCGTGCTGAATAGCAGAGGCTCGCAAGATCCTTGCGGCGCCAGCGCCAGGGAATGCGGCGGCGCTTTTGCACGCGGTGCAGGTCGATCAGATAGAGCGGGCGATCCGCAGGAGACGCGGCACGCCACCGGGGTGCGGTGTCGAGCAGCAGGTGGCAGAGGTAGAAATCGCGGTGATTAAGGCCATTGTCGTGCAAGGTGCGCGCGATAGTGGCGATGTTGGCAATCAAGCGCCGCCGCTCCGTAATCCCTAACCCAGCTAGGCCGTCACCGGTGCAGAATGTCTCCAGATCGATGCTTGGTTCCAATGCTTCGGTAATCAGGAAGGACAGCCGCCGAGCGGGATTCCAACCGCGCTTGCCAAAGGCGACGGCACGCATGGTGTCCAGCCCCAGTCCGCGCAGACGGGCGATCGCCCGCCATTCGCGCTCGGCACCGAGTACCGGCAGGCGCAGGCGCAGCAGATTCTTGGCAATTTCCCGCCAGCCGATACCCTGGTGAACCTTGGCGAAGTACACGCGACCGTCGAGCTCGAAGCGTAGGGTGCGGCGGCCTTCCAGGGCTCGGTATTCTTCGCCCTCGAGGCGCAACACCTGCTCGAAGGGGTCGCGGCCCGCCCAGGCTCGGGCGAGCTCGCCGCTGATCACGACGCGCATGCGTGCTCCCTTCCCGGGGCCAGTTGCTCAATCAGTACTGCGGCCTGTTCTGCCAAACGGTAAATGTCGGCGTGTTCTGCCCAGTCCAGCGCCCGTTGGCGCAACGACATCGGGTCCGCGGTCAGCAGCTCAACCAGCGCGTGATCGAAATCCTCCTGTCGAAATGGATCCGGCAACACCCGGCCCGCCGTAGATTGCGCCACATGGCCGGCATAGCCACAGTTGGCGGTAGTCAATACCGGCAGGCCGGCGACCAAGGCTTCAAGCAGTACCGTGCCCGTATTTTCGCTATAAGCGGGATGCACTAGGAGATCGGCGCCTTGCAAGAAACGCGGGACGTCGTCCCGGCCGGAGAAGAAGCGTACCCGGTCGCCGACGCCGAGCCGTCGCGCGAGGCGGAGGAAGCCGCGCGGGTCGTCCTGGCCGATGACGAAGAGTTGTGCTACGGCCAGTTCCGGTGGCAAGGACGCGAGCCCGCGCAGGATGCGGTCCAGACCTTTGGTTCGGAAGCCCGAACCAATCATCAATAGCAGCGGCTGTGTCGCCGCGATGCCGAACTCTGCGCGCAGGGTATGGCGCTGTTCGTCGGCGTCCGCTGTGGCTTTGCGGCTGGGGTCGATCCCGGGTGGGAGGTTGTGGAAACGGGCCTTTGGGGTCCCGTAATAGCGCTCAAACAAGGGTCTCTGGAGATCGGAAATCATTAGGATCTCCGTATTGGCGGTGGCAGAGAACACGGCTTTCTCATAGCGGGAAAAGTGCCGATAGCGCGGCGACAACCGATAGAGACGGCCGCGCTGGGTCCAAGCCTTGTGGGCGTAACAGGGATCTGCCGCGTAATAGATGTCGAGTCCGGGCATTTTGTTGAAGCCAACCACGGCGTCGGCGGGCGTGTGAGCGAGACGCTGTTGTACTGCTGTACAGAAACGCTGGTAACGGGCCGGCCCGCTCAGGCCGCGTGCCTTGATGACTTCGATGTCGAGTCCTTGGGGACGCTCGCCCTTCCATTCCAACGTCAGTACTCGGATGCGATGTCCGCGCGCCCGGCACGCTTGGGCGATGCGTAGGAAGTCCCGCTGTAGGCCGCCATAGGGAAAGTATTTGAACAGACAGAACACCAACTGCATCGCCGCCTCGATCAATCTTGAGCCAGCAGGCGCTCGCCGGCAGCCAATACCCGTTCGGGCGCCAAATCCTTCAAGCACTTCAGGTGACGCTGGGGGCATTCCCGCTGGAAGCAGGGACCGCAATCGACGGGAATTGCCACGGTTTCTGCCCGTGCGGACAATGGCGGCGTAAACGTTGGGCTGCTGGAGCCATAGACCACCACCAGGGGGCGATTCAGGGCTGCGGCGATATGCATCAGGCCGGAGTCATTGCTCACCACCAGATTGGCACCGGCGAGCAGATCGACCGCATCGACCAGCTCCGTGCCGCCGGCCAGATTGTGGGCGTTGTGGCGCTGTCCGGTCGGAAGCTCGGCGATGACCGCCTCGGCGACACCGCGGTCGCGCGCCGAACCCAGCAGCCAGACCTGCCAGCCGCGGGTGATCAGCGCGCTGGCGACACTGGCGTAATGTCGCTCCGGCCAGCGCTTGGCCGGGCCGAATTCAGCCCCGGGGCACAACGCCAGTACCGGCGCTTCCGGGTCGAGGCCGAAGTGTCCCCGCAAGGTCTCCAGGCGCTCGGGGTCGGCGCGCAGCTGAGGTCGTGGCAGCGGGTCGGGGAGCGGCCGGCCCTCGGGATAGGCCAATGCGACAAAGCGTTCCACCATGAGCGGGTGGCGACGCTTGTCGAGCAGGCGAATATCGTTGAGCAGCCAGAAGCGCATCTCACCGCGCCAGCCAGTGCGCACCGGGATGCCGGCGAAGGCGGGGATCAGCGCAGATTTGAACGAATTGGGCAGCACAATGGCGCGGTCGAAGCGCTTGGGCTCCAGGCCGCGCGCGAGCGCCAGGCGGCCGCCGAGGTTGAGCTCGCCGTGTCCGAACGGCAGGTCAATGGCAGAGTCGATCTCCGGCATGCGTGCCAACAGGGGGCGGCTCCAGGCTGGCGCCAGCACCGTGATGCGGCTGTTCGGGTGCCGCTGACGCAGCGCCATGAACAGCGCCTGAGCCATGACCATGTCACCGACCCAGGAGGCCCCGACCACCAGGATGCGGGGGGCGCTACTGTCATCTGGGTCTGCGGTCATGGTCAGCCGTCGACAGGGGTCAGCCACTCCGGGTGGGCGTCGAGGCGACCGCGCACGGCGTCGAAGTACAGGTTCTGCAAGCGGGTAGTGATGGGGCCACGACGACCGCTGCCAATGACCCGGTTGTCTAGTTCGCGAATGGGCAGTACCTCTGCTGCGGTACCCGTGAAGAAAGCTTCGTCGGCGACATAGACCTCGTCTCGGGTGATGCGCTTCTCGCGAATTTCATAGCCGCATTCCCGCGCCAGCGTGATGACGGTCTCCCGGGTGATGCCATCGAGACAAGAGGTCAGCTCCGGTGTGTAGAGCACGCCGCGGTTGACGATAAAGATGTTCTCGCCACTGCCTTCGGCCACATAGCCTTCCGGATCGAGCAGCAGGGCCTCGTCATAGCCACATTGCAGGGCTTCGCGCAGCGCCATCATCGAGTTGGTGTAGTTACCGGTCGCCTTGGCCTTGCACATGGTGATGTTGACATGGTGGCGTGTGATCGACGAAGTGCGGATGCGGATGCCCTGCTCCAAGGCCTCCGGGCTCATGTAGGACGGCCACTCCCAGGCGGCGACGATGACGTGGGTGCGCAGGCCGTCGGCCCGCAATCCCATGCCCTCGGAGCCGAGAAAAGCAAGAGGCCGTACATAACCCTCCCGCAGGCCATTCTCGCGTACGACCTGGCATTGTGCGGCGTTGAGCGTCTCGACGTCATAGGGCAGGGGAATGCCGAGAATCTTGGCGGAGTTGAACAGGCGTCTCGTGTGGTCCTCGAGGCGAAAAATCGCCGTGCCCCGGCTCTCCGTGTGGTAGGCGCGCACGCCTTCGAACACGCCCATGCCGTAGTGCAAGGTGTGGGTTAACACATGCACTTTGGCTTCGCGCCAGGGCACCAATTGGCCATCAAACCAGATGAACCCGTCGCGATCCGCAAAGGACATGGGCATGGGCATGGTCTCCTCAGTGTCGTCAGACGTCCAGCAGGCGTTCCCAGATGGCGGTGACCGCGGCTCGCTGTGCAGCGAAATCGGCCGCCCGGACCTGACCGGGCAGACCTTGCAATTGCAGTCGGTGTCCCGCCATACGGTAGTTTTTGTAGGCCTCGCGCAGCGTATCGGCATCCGCCGCACACAACACACCCGCTGCCTCGAGGTCACCCAGGATGCGAATGTTGTCGGTCCAGCGGGTTAGATCGGGGTGGCGGTGAGACTCGGCCAAGACTGCAAATTGAACCATAAATTCGATGTCCACGATACCGCCAGGATCCTGTTTGAGATCGAAGCTGTCGTCGCCGGAGACGGACGCTTTTGTCCCCAGATGCAGCCGCATTTTTTCGCGCATGGCGCGGACTTCTCGCGCCAGGGACTGCCGATCTCGCGGCTGACAAAGCACCTTGCGGCGAAATTCGTTAAAGCGGGTCGCGAGCGCTGACTCTCCGGCGATTGCCCGGGCGCGCACCAGCGCTTGGTGCTCCCATACCCAGGCATCTCCTGTCTGGTAGCGTTCGAATGCTGCCAGCGAGCTGACCGGCAGGCCCGAATTCCCGGAGGGTCGCAGTCGCATATCTACCTCATACAGGGTGCCTGAAGCGGTACGGGTATTGAGGATATGGATGATGCGTTGGCCGAGACGAATAAAAAACTGCTCGTTGCTCAATGGTTGCACACCATCGGTGTCCAAGTCGCCCTGGGCGTCGTGGAGAAATACCAGGTCGAGATCTGAACCATGCGCGAGCTCGATGCCGCCAAGCTTGCCATAGCCCAGCACCAGAAAGCCCGGCTGAGGACCGTTTGCTACCGTGCCTGGATTGCCATGGCGCGCACCCAGATGGCGGCGCGCTACTTCCAGCACTTCGGCGAGGATCGCTTCTGCCAGCCAGGTTAGATAATCGCTGACCTGCATCAGCGGCAGAGCGTCGGTGATTTCGGCGGCAGCTACCCGCAGGGCGTGGGCGCGGCGGAAATAGCGTAGCGCTTCCATCTGGGCGTCGAGATCGTCCTCGGCTACCCGCTGGAGATGATGGTGTAGCTCGCCGGCGATGCCCTCGCGGTCCGGCGGTCGGTAGAGCGTGACCGGATCGAGTAACTCATCGAGGAGTGCGGGATGCTGGGCAAGCTCTTCAGCGATCCAGGGACTGGCCGCACACAGGCGGACTAACTGTCTGCGGGCTCCGGGGTTTTCGCTGAGCAGTGTCAGATAAACACTGCGCCGGGCGACTGCCGCAAGCACCGTGTTGATGCGTCTCAGCGTTTTCGCCGGGGCCGTTGCAGCAAGGCAGTCGACGATCAATCGCGGCATGAGCTGGTCTAGGCGCTCGCGTGCCTGGGCTGTCATCGCCAGGACCGGCCGCGCGTCGAGCAGCTCGCGCAATGCGGCTGCGGCGTCAGCGGCATCCGCGCCGTATCCCAGATCGGCGAGGTCGGTATCGGCGCCAGTGCCGCCGACCTCCAACCAGATGGCGCGTACCGGCTCGACTTCGGGTTCGGGCTCCGCAGGGGCGGCGACAGCTGCAAACTGGGCGGCCACGCGTTCCCGCGTAGCCGCCAAATCGGCAAAAAATGCCGGCCAGTCCCGGTAGCCCAGTAGGTGCGCCAGACGCTCTCGGGGTTCTGCGTCAGTGGGCAATTGCTGGGTTTGTTGGTCCCGCCATGCCTGTAGCGCGTGCTCGGTATCGCGCAGGAGCCGGTAATCGTCCCAAAGCCGCGCACCAGCGCCATCTGGTAGCAGCCCTTCTCGATCGATCAGCGCCAGTACCTCGGCAAGGCGTTGGGTCTGGAAACGGGGGTCGCGGCCGCCGCGGATCAATTGAAAAGCTTGGGCGATAAATTCGATTTCGCGAATGCCGCCGCTGCCGAGCTTGATGTTGTCGGCCAGCTCGCGCCGCGCGACCTCCCGGTTGATCAACGCCTTCATGTCGCGCAGGGACTGAATGACGGAGAAATCGATGTATTTGCGGTAGGTAAAACTGCGCAGTAGCTCCCCGAGCTGTTTGCGGGCGTCGGTGTCGCCACTGATCGGTCGCGCCTTGATCATGGCGTAGCGCTCCCAATCCCGCCCTTGGGTCTGGTAGTAGTCGGCCAGGGCCTCGAAGTTGGCGACCAACGGACCGCTGTCGCCATAGGGCCGTAGGCGCATGTCGACGCGGAACACAAAGCCATCCGCCGTGTGCTGATCCAAGGCGTGGATCAGTTTGCGGCCCAGGCGTAGAAAAAACTCCTGATTGTCGAGGCCGCGGGCGGCGTCAGTCTCGCCGCCTTCTAGATAGGCAAACAATAGGTCGATATCCGACGAAAGATTCAGTTCGCCGCCGCCAAGCTTGCCCATGGCCACCACGACCAATTCTTGGGGCCGGCCGGATGCCCTGCCCGTGGGCTGACCCCAGCGCGCGCAGGCCAGCGGATGAAGTACCTGTAGGGCGCCCCGTACGCAGGCTTCGGCGAGGGCGGTCAATGCGGCTAGGGTTTCGTCGAGCGGGGCGCGCCGAGTCAAATCTCGCCATACGATCCGCAGCATCTGATGATTGCGGAAACACCGCAGCAGTTTGCCCAGCTGAACTTCATCGTCGCAACCTGCGAGATCGGTGGCCAACGCCGCCTCGAGTCGGTTGGTTTCGTGCGGGCGGAACAGGTCTTCGGTCTCGGCGAGTGCGAGAAAGGCTTCCGGTTGGCGCCGGCATACGGCGGCGGCGAATTCACTGCCCGACCACACCCAGGCAAGTTCCGCGACGAAATCGGGATTACGGCACAGTTGTGAGAACCGTGCCTGTACGGATTCATCGGCGGCCTCGAAAAACTGCGCGCGTTGGCGCGCAAAGAGGGCAGTGCGGGCAGCGGAGAGGGGCTGGCGGCCGCGCATGTCTCAGCGCCCCAGTTCGGGTGTCACCCGCAATACTTCGGCCGCCGAGGTGCTGCCGGCGCCGACCTTCTGGGCGCCGGCAAGGCGCAGCGTACGCATGCCTTCCCGCATCGCTTGGGAGCGGAGCGCAGAAATGTCGCACTGATCGACGATCAATGGTTTGAGGGTCTCGGTCAGCGGCATGATTTCGTAGACTCCTTGGCGCCCACGATAGCCAGTGTCACGGCATTCCAGACAGCCGCCGGGCTCACGGAATTGGGTCGGAGGCGGTGCTTTCCAAGGATGCGTGAGGGTGCGCCATGCCTGCTCGTCCACCGGTGCCGACCGGGCGCAGTGCGGGCACAGCGTGCGCACCAGGCGCTGGGCCATGACGCCGTTGAGCGTCACCTTGAGCAGATGCGCCGGGACGCCGAGATCCAGTAGCCGGGTAATCGCCGTGGGGGCGTCGTTGGTGTGCAGGGTGGAGAGCACCAAGTGGCCGGTCAATGCCGCCTGAATCGCCATTTCGGCGGTTTCCAGGTCGCGAATCTCTCCGACCATGATGATGTCCGGGTCCTGACGCATCAGCGTGCGCACGCCTTCTGCAAAGCCGAATGCAATCTGTGGCTGGACCTGGGTCTGGTTGAAGCTGTCTTCGACCATCTCGATGGGGTCTTCGACGGTGCTGACGTTGACATCTTCGGTGGCCAACTGTTTGAGGGTGGAGTACAACGTGGTCGTTTTCCCCGATCCCGTGGGACCGGTGACCAGCACGATGCCATGGGGACGATCAGTCATGTGCTGCCAGCGCCGGTAATCCTCACCGGTGAGTCCAAGCTCGCTGAAGCTACGCAACAGGACTTCGGGGTCAAAGATACGCAACACCATTTTCTCGCCGAAGGCTGTCGGAAGCGTGGAAAGGCGCAGTTCCACTTCGCCGCCGGCTGGGGAGCGGGTCTTCACCCGCCCATCCTGGGGCTTGCGTTTCTCAGCCACATTCATGCGACCCAAAATCTTCAGGCGGCTGGTCACAGCAGCCAACACAGGGCTGGGGAGTTCGTAGACACGGTGTAGCACGCCATCGATTCGAAAGCGCACTTTGCCCAGTTCGCGCCGAGGCTCGATGTGGATATCGCTGGCGCGCTGGTCGAAGGCGTACTGCAGCAGCCAGTCGACGATGTTGACGATATGTTGATCCTGGGCGTCGGGATCGTTGAGCGCGCCGAGCTCCAACAGCTGCTCGAAGTTTCCGCCCCCCGCGCGGTTGCCGGTCACCGTGGAGCCGGCCCCGAATACCGAGCGTGACAGGGTGTAAAACTCGAGTAGGTATTTCTCGATATCGGCCGGGTTGGCCACGACCCGGTGCACCCGTTTGCGTGTTGCTTGCTCGAGCCCGGAGACCCACGCGGTCACGAAGGGTTGGGCAGAGGCGATGATGATCTCTTCGGTATCGGCTGCCAGGCAGAGAATGCCGTGGCGCTTGGCAAATTCGAAGGACATGACCCGGGTGACTTCCGCGACCCGGATTTTGAGGGGATCGATGCGCTGCAGGGGCAGCGCAGCAGCCGTTGCGAGCCATGCGGTGAGCGTGTCTAAAGTCAGCAGCCGCCCGGGTTGGGCAGCGTTTTCCAGCTGTTGGCCCGCGATGTAGATCAGCGGGTGCTGCAACGACTGATCGCGACTGCGATGACTGCCTGCGACCTGATTGGCGTCTTGGCGATCCAGCAAGCCGTCAGCCACCAGCCGTTCGAGCACGGTGGTGAGGTCCAGGGGGTGATCTGGTTGAAAGGCCGCCGCCATGGCATCGCGCCCCAATACGCAGGCTGGCGGAGATTGTAGCTTAGCCGGGTCAGGCTCGGGCCCAGGCGCGACAGTGGTTGCCCAGCCGGATGGTTCGATCTAAGCTCGGACTCAATAAGAAAGATAACTATGGAGGCTGCCATGCTGTTTGCAGACCGCTTCGCCACCCTGCGCCAGACCAAGGCCGGGAGTCCGGCCATCACCTTTCGGGAGCAGACGCTCAATTTTGGCGAGCTGGTCGCTCGCGGTTGGCAGGTCGGCAATGGCTTGCTAGGGACTGGGGTGCCGCGCCGCGACCGAATCGTGATCCTGGCGCGCAATCGTCCGGAATTCTTCGAGTTATTGATTGGTGCGGGTGCCACCGGTCATGCTTTGGCGCCGCTCAATTGGCGGCTCACTCCCGGCGAGTTGGCCGAGCTGCTCGAGGACACCGCCAGCCCGATTTTGTTTGTGGCACGTGAGTTCTACGACGTGGCTGAGCAGATCGCCCCACAGTGTCCACAATTGCGTCATATCGTCGCATTGGACGGCGGCCATCATCGCTGGCCAGATTACCGGCGCTGGCGTGATGCTCAACTGACGAGTCGACCTCGGGTTAGCGCGCGGGGTGAGGATGATTTGCTGCAGCTCTATACCAGCGGTACTACCGGGCGGCCCAAGGGCGTGCGGCTGACCAACCAGGGTTATGAAAGTCTCTTTCGCGCATTGATCGACGAGCAATTGGTCGGCGCGCAGGTGGCCTCGGTGATCCTCAATGTGATGCCGCTATTCCATGTCGGGGGTGTCAATCACTCGATGTTTTTCCTGTTGCGTGGGGCCCATTTACATCTGTCTGACGATTTCCGGCCTACCGAGGTGCTGGACGCTTTGGTCGAGCACCGGGCAAATCAGGTGTTGTTGGTGCCCACCATGATTCACGCTCTGCTTCGCGAACCGCGTGCGCGGGCCCGAGATTATTCGCATTTGCGATGTATTTATTATGGCGCGGCGCCGATCGCCGAGTCGCTATTGCAAGAGGCCATCGATGTGTTTGGCTGCCGGTTTGCCCAGTTCTATGGTGCGACCGAGAACTATGGGATGGTGACGCGGCTTTCGCCTGAGGACCACCGCCCAGAGCGCGGCAAATTGGGGTCCTGTGGTAAGCCTATCGCCGGGGCTAGTGTTCGGGTCGTCAACCCGGTGGGTGAAAATGTGCCGGTTGGGGCGGTTGGCGAGTTGGTGCTCAAATGCCGGTGGATGCCTCGGGGCTATTGGCGGCAGCCCGCCGCCAGCGCTGCGGCTTTAGCCGGGGGTTGGTACCGCACCGGGGACGCAGCGATAGTTGACGAAGAAGGCTATATTTATATCCGCGACCGTATGACGGACATGATCATCAGCGGGGGTGAAAACATCTTTCCCGCCGAGGTGGAGCGTGTGCTCGCCGAACATCCGGACATCAGTGACGTCGCGGTCATCGGTGTTCCCGACGGTTATTGGGGAGAGGCGGTCAAAGCGGTCGTGGTGCCGCGTTTAGGTGCGCACTTGGCGACCGAGCAGGTGATGGACTTCGCGCGGGCACGGCTTGCCGGATACAAGGTGCCGAAAACCGTGGAGGTGGTGAGTACGCTGCCGCGCAGCGTCACCGGCAAGATCCGTCGCCGCGCGCTGCAAGAGATCGACTGGGGCCGGCGAGAACAGCAGGCCGGTTAAAGTCGCAGTGCTTTGCTCGGGCCTCAATCCGCGAGATGCTGAAATATCCAGGTTTCGCTCAAAGCATCGCTATCCAGGCGCAGATAGAGCCGCAGGTCGGCCACTTCTCCCGGCTCGAAGGCGAGATCGAAGAGGGCGCGCCAGCGGCCGGTCCGTGCGGGAACGGGTTCGGCTCGGGCCAGCAGGATCCGTCCAGCTCCAGTAGAGCTCGAGACTACCGCCTCGACTTTCGCATCTGTTGCCAGTTCGGCTAAGCGACCGCCGGTGAACTCGACGACATAGCGCACTTGGTTGGGCTGGTGGGTCGTTCCTGGTTCGCCCCCTCGACCGGTGCGCGTGGAAATCGCCCGCGCGAGATCTCCCGGTGCATGGGGTGCAGTGGCTTCCCAGTGTAGCCGGTACTGGTGCGCATAATGTGCGCCGCGCCGCGCTACTCCGGCGGGAACCCACATGGCGACGATATTGTCATGGATCTCGTCGTCGGTAGGCAGTTCCACCAATTGCACAGCACCACTGCCCCAATTGCCTAGGGGCTCCAGCCACAAACTGGGGCGGCGGTCGTAGCGCACGCCATCGAGGTAGTGCTCGAAATCACGATCTCGTTGCAGGAGACC
This sequence comes from Porticoccaceae bacterium, assembly GCA_041594335.1. Lineage (GTDB taxonomy): Bacteria > Pseudomonadota > Gammaproteobacteria > Pseudomonadales > Porticoccaceae > JAGPUQ01. The sequence continues at coordinate 1,018 of JBFHML010000013.1, read as the reverse complement.
AAACCCGCGCGGGTTACGGTCGACAAAGCTATTGGTCGTCGCTTTTGTAGGATTGTGTAGGGGGCGCCAGATCCGCTCCCCCCGGCCGTTATGTATTGCCAGGCCGTCGGAGTCATGGACTTCCGGCCGCCAATCCATTTCGCGGCCGCGGCCGTGCTCGCCATACCAAAACATCGAGGTCATCGGGGCAATACCGAGGCGGCGGACGTCGCGGCGCAAAAACAGTTGGCTGTTGACCGTCATGGTGACGCCGCCGCGCCGGTAGAGTTCGAACGCGAATGCGCCACTGACGCTGGGCCCGTCGAGGAGGGCGTGTACCCGCACCGGGGCTTCTGGCGAGGAGGCCGATTGCAAAAAGAATTCGCAGAACCGGGGAAACTCTTCGGGGCCGTCGACGGCCGTATCGATAGCGATGCCCCGAGCCGAGAGGCCGTACTGGCCGAGAGCCCCTATGGTGCGGAAATAAGAGGCGCCGAGAAACGCCGCCCAATCCTGTGTACGCCAATCGCTGCGTGTCCGAGCCTCATGAAATCGAAACCCGGCAAAACCAGCGTCGCTCTCTATCCGCAGCGCTGGATTATCTTCAGGGATAGAAAAATAGCGTCGGCGATAGTGAATCTCACGTGCTTGGCCTTCGGCTACCACATGGATTCGCACCGGCTGCCGGAACCATTTGCCGAGATGAAAAAACGTCGCTGGATACACGCCGGGTCCGTCTGCATTGAGTGCCAGTTCCGATCGATACCGAATTTCCCCATGTTGGTCATAATCGATCTCCGCGACCACCTCTGGCGGTTCGGGTGGCGCGACGTAGGGGGCGCTGGCCAGCCGTCTGGCGCGCTCGATCAGCTGCGCAAAGCGAAAAGGTTCCGGCGGTCCGAGTTCGAGTGGCGCGGCTTGATCCGCCCGGGCGCGAGGCGATCGCCAACTGCTGGCACTTGCCATTGCCCACATCATGCCCTGCAATAATCTGCGTCGATTCGGATCGAAAGAAGCCATGGCGCGCCTCCGTGGCGAT
>JBFHML010000012.1:0-50062 GCA_041594335.1 Porticoccaceae bacterium | reverse complement strand
TCTCGGCACCAGCCGCGTCTACCCAGCGGCGCATGGCAGCGAATACCGGCTGATAGGGCTGCAGCCCCAACTCACGGACCGCCACCAGAGTCGCATCTTCCGCTACAACACCATGTGAACGCCCGGACATGCTTTGAGCCCCTCGAAGAGCTGGCGCAACTGCGCTTCTCCCGTAGCGGTGATCGTGAACACCAGCGATTGATACTTGCCATTGCGACTTGCGCGCTCCGTCACCGCCGCGCGCTCAAACCCCGGAGCGTGGTGTGCAAAGGTCGCGAACAGTTGCTCCCGAAGCTCGGCCCCGGCATCGGCAACGACAGTGATCGGATATTCGCAGGGGAACTCGATGCGCGGCGGTTCCAGCCCAGACATCACACCTCCGTTCAGGAAAACAGCCCCTTGAGAAACAGGACCAGGCTATCCCAAAGTCGGGCAAAGAATCCCGCCCGCGCAACCTCGCGATCAGCAACGATCGGCGACTCGAGGATTCGCTCGCCGTTGTGCTCCACCAGCAGGGTGCCCACCTCGGTATCCGAGGCCAAGGGGGCGCGAATCACGTCGTCGATCTGCAGCTTGGCCGTAAGGTTGTCGCGGACACCCCGCGGTAGGGTGAGATACAGGGCTTCCGGCGCGACCAGGTCTACCCGGTCCTCCGTGCCAAACCACACCCGTGCGTCGGCACGCAGCACTTCTCCAGCCTCATACAGCTTCGCCGTCTCGTAGAAGCGGAATCCATAGCCAAGCAACTTCTGCGTCTCGGCCGCACGCACCTGCTCGCTGGCAGTCCCCATCACCACGCTAACCAGGCGCATCCCATCACGCTGCGCCGAGGCCACGAGACAATAACCTGCGGCCTCCGTGTGGCCCGTCTTGCCCCCGTCCACTGAACCGTCTCGCCATAGCAACAGGTTTCGGTTGGGCTGCCGGATGCCGTTGTATTCGAAATACTTCTCCGAATACAACCGATAGTGCTCGGGGTAGTTATGAATCATCGCCCGCAGCAGAATCGCCATATCCCGTGCCGTGGTCATATGGCCGTCTGCCGGCCAGCCCGACGAATTTTTGAAGTGGGTACCGGCCATACCCAAGCTCGCGGCGCGCTGATTCATCAATTCCGCAAACGCACCCTCGCTACCGGCAATGTACTCCGCCATGGCTACGGTGGCGTCATTCCCCGATTGCACGATGATGCCGCGGAGCAAATCCCCTACGGGAACCCGCGTACCCTCGCGGACGAACATCTTCGAGCCCCCCATGCGCCAGGCGTTTACGCTGATGGGCACCTCGGTTTGCTCATCGAATTTACCGCTGGCGATTTCCTCAGCAATCAGGTAGCTCGTCATCAATTTCGTCAGACTGGCCGGCGGCAGCTGCTCATCGGCATTGTGCTCCGCCAACAGCTGCCCGGTTCGGGCATCCATCAACACCCAAGAGCTGGCGGCCAGTTCGGGCGCTGAGGGAACGGGCGCCGGGCCGTTACCTCCCGCGATGGGTGGCTGCGCCATAACCGCGGACGCGAAGATCGAGAGCAGTAACGAAAACAGAACAATGACAGGGCTTCGCGTCATTCGAACAAATTCCTTGGCGTCGCAGTGATATCGATGTCTTCAAACATGGAGTGGCCGCCGGAGGGCGGGCGAAAAGTGTAGCACGCGCCCCGGCGCGCTCTTTTAGGGCAGCAGCCCGTTGACCACGAAGGGATTCAGGCGTTCCACCTCGACCAATAGGCTGCGTGCATGGTCGAGCTCCGCAGGATCGGCGAAAGGTCCCACCAGCACACGGAACCACTCACGCCCACCAACGTGGGCTTTGCGTACGCGGGTCGGCGCAGCCACTCGCTGCACCACTCTGGCCTCCAGCGACCGCGCGGATTCCATACTGGCGAACGCACCCACCTGCAAAAACGCAGGCTCACCTAGCGGCGGTCCATCGCGAACATTCGGGTCGCGATCACGCCACGCGACGGGCGGCCGATCCAGCCGGGTACGTACAGCGACTTGGGGCTCTTCGACGGCATTACGCTGGTAATCGGCTGGATCGATCGCAACGACCTCGACACGGGCTGTCCCCTGACCGTACACCCCCAGCTTGCGGGCGGCTGCGTAGGACAGGTCGATAATCCGATCATCGTGAAAGGGTCCCCGATCGTTTACCCGTACGATGGCGCTACGCCCGTTCTCCAGGTTGGTTACCCGAACATAGGCTGGGATCGGCAGGGTCTTGTGCGCTGCCGTCATGCCGAACATATCGTAGGGCTCACCATTGGATGTCGAGCGCCCATGAAACTTGCTGCCATACCAAGAGGCAATACCAACCTCGCGATACCCCTTGGCGGATGGCAGCAAATGATAGGTCTTGCCCAATACTGTGTAAGGATTCTTGTTACCGGCCCGCGTCACGGGCTCCGCCCGCGGCACCGCATCGGGAATATCGCTCAGATCCCGGTCCACACGCGGAGGCCCGTCGCGCTGCGCACTGCCGTCGGAGACCGGACCGCGGCTGCCACTGCAGGCAACCAACACCAAGGCGAGCCCGACCAGCAAACCGACCCGAACGGGCATTACTCGGCCATCCTTGCCGCCAGAGCCTGAGAGAGTTGGTGCACAGCCATCGCGTAGCGATGACTGCGGTTGTACCTGGTAATGACGTAAAAATTGCCGTAAGCCAGCCAGTACTCATCGCCGTCGGCGCCTTCCAGACGCAATGGGAAAGCCGGGGCGTCCGGGGCCGGAGGCGATGCCGGCTGGAATCCCAATGCCGCCAATTGCTGCGGTGAGAGGCTCGGCTTGGCCAACACATTGATCACATCGCGGTCGTGGTGCTCCGCGGCGACCGCCGGCAACACCACAGGCGCGCCATCCAGCCAGCCGTGGCGTGCGAAATAATTGGCCACACTCCCGATGGCATCAACCGGATTTGTCCAGATGTCCGCAGTGGCATCCCCATCGTAATCCACAGCGTAAGCTCGATAACTACTGGGAATGAATTGCCCATAGCCCATCGCACCTGCGTAAGAGCCCTTGAGCGACAAGGGGTCGAGCCCCTGTTCTCGGGTCAATAACAGATAATGCTCCAGTTCGCGGGTAAAAAAATCGCTGCGCTTGGGGTAGTCGAACGCCAGCGTGGTCAGCGCATCGATGACTCGGAACCCTCCGGTGATTCTCCCATAAAAGGTTTCCACACCGATGATGGCCACCACAACCGCCGGGTCAACGCCATAATCCCGTTGCGCTCGCGCCAAGGTGGCAGCGTGTTCACGCCAGAACTTCTCCCCATCGCGGATACGCCGCTCGGTGACAAAAATCTCTCGATATTCGTGCCAAGGCTTGACGCGCTCGGCCGGTCGATCCATCGCCCGCACGATGGAATCCTGATAACTCGCCTGCGCAAAGAGTCCTTGCAACGCTTCGCGATCAAAGCCGTGCGTCTCGACCATGGCGGACACAAAGCGTTGGGCCGCTGGGTGGCTCCCGTACTCCCGAGCTTCGGCCATCATCGTCGCAACGAGCCAGCCCATCGCGATCCAGCGTCCGGTGGACGCCGCTCTGAAGAATTTACCCACGTCTACCGGTCTCGGATCGAACCGCCATGAGAATACCAAAGCCGATCGACAAAGTGACCACCGAAGTACCTCCATAACTCATCATTGGCAAAGGCACGCCCACCACCGGCAGGAGACCTGCGACCATCCCCATGTTGACGAACACATAGACAAAAAAAGTCAACGTCATGCTCCCGGCGAGCAGACGCCCGAACATCGAGGCTGCGCCCAGACTGATCGCGAGGCCACGCAGCACGATCAACGCATACAGGCAAATCAGCCCCAATACGGCCACGAAGCCGAATTCCTCCGCCAGCACAGCGATGATGAAATCCGTATGCCCCTCGGGAAGAAAGTCGAGCTGCGACTGGGTACCCTGCAACCAGCCCTTGCCGGTCCAGCCGCCGGCGCCAATGGCCGTGGTCGATTGAATGATATTCCAGCCGGCGCCCAGCTTATCGGACTCTGGGTCAAGCAGGGTAAGAATTCGCGTCTTTTGGTAATCGTGCAGCACAAACAACCACATCATCGGCGCTGCTGCGAGCGCCGCCACGCCCACCGCCAAAATCAACCGGACGGAAATACCGGCGAGAAAGAGCACAAAGAGCCCCCCCGTGGCGATGAGGACCGCGGTACCCAAATCGGGCTGTGCCATCACCAGCCCGAGCGGCAGCAGCATGAACAACCCCGCCACTGCCAGATCCCGAAATCGGGGCGGAAGTGGCCGCGATGCCAGATATGCCGATAAGACCAGCGGCAACGCGATCTTCATCAACTCCGCCGGCTGGAAACGCACCGGCCCCAGCGCCAACCAACGGCGCGCCCCCTTGGCGTCACTGCCGATCCACTCCACCGCGAGCAGCAGGAGAATGCCGGCCACATAGGGCAGCCACGCCCAGCGCAATAACAAACGTAGCGGTACCTGCGCGGTGACCAGCATCAAGGTAACGCCCATTAGCATGTAGATTGACTGCCGACGAACCTGACTCCAGTCACTACCACTCGCGCTGAACAAGACCACCAGACCCGCCGCCATCAGGATCAGCACAAGCAGTGCCATAAGGGGGTCTGCGTGCGGCATCAACCAGTGACTACGCTGCCCATAGACAGCCGCCCCGCGCTCCCGTAACTGGTGATCGAAATCGCGCTTACTCAAAACCGTTCGTCTCGGTAGGTCCGCTCATAAAAACGTCGATCACTCTGCGCGCCACCGGTGCCGCCGTCGAACTCCCGTGTTCTCCATTCTCTACAATCACTGCCACTGCGATACGCGGCGCTTCCACCGGCGCAAATGCGATGAAAAGCGCGTGGTCGAGTTGCTCTTTCGCTAAGCGAGTGGCGTCATAACGCTCGTTCTGCTTAATACCGACCACCTGTGCCGTACCCGTCTTACCCGCCATGCTGTAGGACATCGGCCCCATGGCCGCCAGTGCAGCTCGGGCCGTTCCCTTGCGACCCTCGACCACACCGCGCATCGCCGCAACCACCGGCCCCCACGCCGAATCCGCGATCGTGATGCTCGTCCCAGGAACCTTGGATAGGACCGGCCGCTGTCCGACGGTGCGCACCAGTCGCGGCGGCCGGACCTCCCCCCGCACCGCCAGCCGCGCCGCAACCGTGGCCAACTGGAGGGGGGTTGCCGTCATAAAACCCTGTCCAATGCTGGTATTAACGGTATCGCCCGGATACCAGGGTTTCCCGCGAGCCCCGCGCTTCCACTCCCGAGAAGGCATGACACCCACGCTCTCAACTGGCATATCGATACCGGTTTCTACGCCCAGTCCGAAGGCAGCACCAAAGCGATGCAGCCGATCGATCCCCATGCGCACCCCGATTTGGTAGAAAAACACATCACAAGATTCGACCACGGCATCATGCACGGTAACCCAACCGTGCCCTCCGCGCTTCCAGTCACGATAGCGGTGCGCGCTGTTCTCAAGGCGAAAAAACCCCGGATCATAGATCCGCGTAGCAGGTGTCGCCACACCGCTGTCGAGCGCGGCCAAAGCAAAAATGGGCTTGACGGTAGATCCTGGAGGATATTGGCCGCGGGTCGCTCGATCAAAAAGTGGGCGATCGGGTGACTCAATCAACGCTCGGTAATCGTCAGTGGAGATCCCAGTGACGAAGGGATTCGGATCGAAACCCGGCGCACTCGCCAACGCCAGCACGCCGCCCTCTACGACATCGATCGCCACCACCGCGCCGCGTTCGCCGCCCAAAGCTGCGTAGGCTTCCGCTTGCAGTCGCAGATCAAGGTGGAGGCGCAAATTATGACCAGCGACAGGCTCGATACGCTCTAACACCCGCATGACACGCCCGCGGGCATTGGTCTCGGCATACTCATAACCGGGTGTACCCAGGAGCTCCGTTTCATAGAACCGCTCCAACCCGGTTTTACCGATGGTATAGATCCCCCGGTAAGCACTCGGGTCCAGGCGCTTCAACTCCTGTTCATCGATCCGGCCCATGTATCCGAGCACATGGGAAAGCATGGCGTTATGAGGGTAATGCCGTACCAGCTGGGCGGAAACCTCAACGCCATCGAGACGGTGCTCATTGACGGCGAGCACAGCCTGCTCTCGCTCACTCAGGTTGTAACGCAGCGGCACGGCTTCGTAGGGCCGGCGCCGACCGGCGAGTTGCCCAAAGCGCTCGACTTCCGCGTCCGTCAAGACGATCAGGTCATCGAGCGCAGTCAGCAGGCGCTCCAGTTCACCGGCACGCTCCACCACAACAGACAGCGTGAATCCCGGCCGGTTGTCCGCGAGCAAGACGCCGTTGCGGTCAAAGATCAACCCACGCGGCGGTGGGATAGCGCGCACGTGGATTCGGTTACGGTCGGCGCGAGTGACGAAGTCCTCGTGGCGCAGCACCTGTAGATCAAAGTAGCGCCAGATCAGCACACCCAGCAGCCCCACCATCGCCAGCAGGGCAAACACCAGCCGGCCAGCGAAAAGCAGGTGTTCGTTGCGATGATCGCGCAGTAGTCGATCCGCGGCGCTCATCGGTGGTAGGGATGACCAATAGTAATGGTCCACGCACGATAGAGCTGCTCCGCGACTACTACGCGCACTAACGGATGCGGCAACGTGAGCGCGGACAGCGACCAGCGCTGATGCGCGCGCTCCAGACATTCGGCGTGAAGACCTTCAGGTCCACCGATCAGCAGACAACAATCCCCGCCGATTGCCTGCCAGTCCGCCAATCGGCGAGCTAACTGCGGTGTACTCCAAGATTCGCCTTGAACATCCAGGGCAACGAGGGTATCGCGCGCGCCAACCCGCTGGAGCAACGCCCGACTCTCGGCGGCCAAAGCGCGTTGGCGATCTCGCACCCGCGCCAGCGGCACTTCGACGAGCTCGAATCGTAATTCCGGCGGCAGTCGGCGGCTGTAATCGCGCACCCCCGCCTCCACCCAATCAGGCATGCGCGTACCGACGGCAAGCAAGCGTAAACGCAAGCCGGATCAATCCCCTTCGCGTTGCAGATCCTCGGGTCTCAGCGACCAGAGTTTTTCTAACTCATAAAAAGAGCGCGTTGTCGGCAACATGACATGGAGTACGAGATCCCCGAGATCGACTAACACCCACTCCGCGGTCTCCATACCTTCTACACCGAGCGGTGGAAAACCAGCCGCCCGGCAGGCGTCGATGACATGTTCGGCGAGGGCTTTGACTTGCCGGGTCGAGCTTCCGCTCGCCACCACCAGCGTATCGGTAACATCAGTCAACCCGCGCACATCCAAACGCGCGATGTCCTGGCCTTTCACATCCTCCAGGGCCGCGAGCACCACGGCATCCAATCGTTCTGTCATCATCTATCCTGCAAATTGGCTGTTACCGGACTCCGGTACAGCTGATGACTGTGCAAATAGCGTAACGCAGCATCGGGAATCAGATAGCGGACCGACCGTCCACAGGCTAGGTCCTCCCGTAGGCGAGTCGCCGACACCGGCAACAACGTCAAGGAAAGCGCCAATGCCCGACCACAAGGCGCTTCCTGTAACGCTTGCGGGCACTGAACCCATCGCTCCGCCAACCATTCAGCCACCGCACCACCGGTCGGAGCCTGCCAGCCCGGGCGGGCCGCCACGACCAGATGCGCGAATTCCGTCAACTCCCGCCACCGACGCCAGCTCGCCAGGTGGATGAGCGCGTCCATGCCCAGGCATAGGCACAATGGCGCTTCGGCACCGAATTCAGCACGCAAATCTATCAGGGTATCGATGGTGTAGGACGGCCCACTGCGGCGCAGCTCCCGATCATCGGCTGCCAATCCCGGCTCATCATCGACAGCCGCCGCCAGCATGGCAAAGCGATGCTCTGCCGCAACTAGCGGATCACCGCGATGCGGTGGTCTGGCACTCGGCATCAACAGCATCTGTTGCAAACCCAGCGCCGCTCGTATCTCCAGCGCAGTGCGCAAGTGGCCGATGTGCACCGGATCAAAGGTGCCACCGAAAAGGCCGACCGCCCCGCTGCTCAGAGGCGCACCTGTCCGTCGCCAAACACAACGAATTTCTGGCTGGTCAACCCTTCCAAACCCACCGGCCCACGGGCATGCAGCTTGTCGGTGGAAATACCGATTTCGGCGCCGAGGCCGTACTCGAATCCATCCGCGAAGCGCGTTGAGGCATTGACCATCACCGAACTGGAATCCACTTCGCGCAAGAATCGTCGTGCCCGACGGTAATCCTCCGTGACAATGGCATCGGTATGACCCGATCCGTAGCGCGAGATATGGTCGATCGCCGCGTCCAAATCCGAGACTACCCGCACAGCCAATACGGGGGCAAGGTATTCCGTGGCCCAATCCGCTTCACTCGCAGCGGTGCATTCCGGCAATAGCTCGCGGGTACGCGGACAACCCCGCACTTCCACGCCAGCCGCAGCGTAAGCAGCCGCCAATCGGGGCAACAATGCTTTCGCCACGGACTCCGCGATCAACAGGGTCTCCATAGCGTTGCACACCCCGTACCGCTGGGTCTTGGCATTGGTTGCGATCGCCAACGCTTTGTCGAAGTCGGCGCCATCGTCGATGTAGACATGGCAGACTCCGTCGAGATGCTTGATCACAGGCACCCGAGACTCCGCGCTGATACGTTCGATCAAGCTCTTGCCGCCGCGCGGAACCACGACATCGACGTACTCGGGCATGGTGATGAGCTCGCCCACCGCAGCGCGATCGGTAGTCTCCACCACCTGTACGGCACCCGCCGGCAGACCCGCTGCAGCCAGCCCGCGTCCGATACAGGCCGCGATGGCGCCATTGGAGTGAATGGCTTCGCTACCGCCGCGCAAAATCGCCGCGTTCCCCGATTTCAGACAGAGGCTCGCTGCATCCACCGTCACATTAGGGCGCGACTCATAAATAATGCCCACTACACCAAGCGGAACCCGCATCCGGCCCACCTGAATGCCACTCGGACGATAGCTGAGCCCCGTGATCTCGCCAACGGGATCGGTGAGCGCGGCCACCTGCCGCAAGCCCTCGATCATGGCATCGATTCGCCCGGGAGTGAGCTCCAGGCGATCGAGCTGAGCCTCATCAAGCCCCCCAGCGCGGCCGGCGGCTAGATCGCGTGCATTGGCCTCCGCTAAGGCCGAGCGCGATTCCTCGATGGCGGCGGCCATGGCAACCAGGGCGGCGTCCTTATCCTGCGTAGGGGCCACCGCGAGAACGCGTGCCGCCTGACGGGCACACCGACCGAGCTCCCGCATGTAGGAAACGATATCCATCGCCAACTCCGCAACGCGGTTGCAAAACCGTCATTATACAGGGCGAGCGGCCGTAGCGGGTTTGCGGGAGGCGCCGGATTGCCGCACCATCGCGCCTCCTCGATCCAACTTGGAGTGCATCGCCATGCAGCAACTGGGCACAGGTTTCTATTGGCAGGATCTCAACCCCGGTGACCGTTTTCGCTCTTGGGGGCGTACCGTTTTGGAGGCGGACATCGCCAACTTCATCAACCTGATCGGAATGCACGAGGTGGTATTCAGCGATCGCGAATTCCTGCGCGAAAAATCGGTAATCAAGCGCCCCTTCGCACCTGGCGCCTTGGTCTACAGCTTCGCTGAAGGGCTGTTGCTCCCCAGCATGCAGGGAACGGGCATGGCATTTCTCAACATGGAGCTCGACATCAAACGCCCCTGCTTTGCCGGCGACACCATCCATGTGGAGGTCGAGGTGCTCGACGTACGCCCGACCAGCAAGGGCAATCGCGGCCTGGTGCGCACCTTCAATCGGGTGATCAACCAGGATGGCGAGGAAGTGCTTACCTATAACCCGTTACGGATGCTAAAAGGTCGCGAGGACTAGCCAGCAGTCCGGCGCGGTCAACCTGCGCCGGGCGCGGCAAGTTCCGCCACCCATGCCCGGACCTCGGCGACCCGCCTCTTCGGGTCGTCCATCTCCAGCAACCGCACCTTGCGCTCAACCGCCATCGGCAGCAGGTCGGCCAACCGCCACACCAGCGTGCCCGCGTCCAAGTCCTCAGCCAAACCGTGCGCCTCGCCTCCCAGGCGGCGGGCCAGATCCGTTAACAGTGCGACCAGATCTGTCTCATCCTCGGTAAGCGGCGGCCGAGTTTCGGCCGCCTTAAACGCGACCTCCCCGACCAACAAGCCGTCGGGCTCGGTGCGGGTTGCGCCCAGCTCCAAACGTCGCTCTCCGCGAATTTCGATTCCGAGCAGACCGCCAGACAGTGACGACCAATCTGTAATCTGCGCCCAAGTACCGCAGGTAGCAACGCTGGGCGGTGCGCCCACCTCGCGTCCAGACAGAATCGGCAAGACGGCGAAACCGGTGCCAGCGGCCAGCGATTCCCGCACCAATCGCAAATAGCGTTGCTCGAAAATGCGCAGCGGCAGCACGACCCCTGGGAAAAGCACGCGCTGCAACGGAAACAAAGGCTGCTCTGTCGCCGTCCGACCGGCTCCCAGGCTGTCACCTGCACCTGACATTTACGCCACCTCCGCGCACGGTTACCATCCCCGCTCCACAATAAAAACCACGATAAGGAAACTAGCATGAACCCAGCGATCTACGCACTTGCCGGCTTTGCTGGCTGGACCCTGTTGTTGGCACTGATCATGGCCACTATCCGCATGAGCAACCTGTTCGGCGGTGCTAAGATCCCCATCAACAAATTCTCGCCCAGCGGCGAGGATCTACCGGGTTTCGGTCACCGCGTCACCCGCGCGCACATGAATTGCGTGGAAAATCTGCCCATCTTTGCCGCACTGGTCGCCGCCGCCGGACTCTCCGGTCAATTCGGCGTCATGGAAGGCACAGCCATGTATGTGCTCTACGCGCGCCTCGGCCAATCCATAACCCACATGATCTCTATCAGCCCGGCGATGGTGTGGATCCGCGCCACCTTCTTTTTCATCCAGGTGTTACTGATGGCCTGGTACGCCGTTCAGATGTTGTTGTAAGTTCCTGGCCAGATTTCCAATAAACTTCCCACGTCGCAACCGTACTTGACGTGCGGTTGCGACAGTTGGTGATGCCATTACGGAATGCGCGGCAGGCCAGCACGTCGAGTCCCGCACGGGCTGCGGCAGCGCCTCCTTGGCAAACCGCTGGGGAGAAGCCGGACAGCGTTCGAGTCGATCGCTTCAGCGGTCGACGTGGCCCAAGGCGCGGTCTGGATCCACCCGATCCCGGACACGCCGCTTCAACTCCTTGACCTCGGGAAACCCGCCATCGACGACTCGATCCCACACCAATACCCCGTCGACGCGAATGCAAAACACACCGGGCGTCGATGCCGGGCACAAGGCAACTTCGCCAACCACATCACCAAAGGTATACAGTAATTCCTGGGCCATCCAGGCCGAGCGGGGCAACCAGTGGCACCCCGGGCAGTAGTGAATCTCTACGCGTGGACGACTCAAAGCGCTATCCTCTCCGGCGCCAGGTGCGCTGCGACAAACTGCGCACACGCTGCCTCACCGCCAACTCTAGCGGCAGCCTAAAGCCCTCAAACCGCGAAGACGGCCCATCCACAGGGGCAGGATCCCTGAACCCCAGCGACTTCAGCCATCTACGGGCATTCCGGCCGGCACGACGCCCCAAGAATGCAGGATCATGCCCGTTCAAAGTGCCCGCAGACAAGGGCATCCCCTGGCCGAATCCAGCCGCCGGCGAGAATATCCGCGCGCAGTCCCCCTCGACCGATCAAGGCTGCTGCGACCCCAGGGCGACTCAGGCGCTCGAGGTGTGCACAGGGGTGGCAGGGCCGCTGCCCGCGCAACCACACCGAACCCACGCGAAAATCCTGCCCCACCAGAGCATTGAGGTCGACGCCGCGAGTAAGCAGGTTGCGCCGCGCCTCGGCGGCACTCGGGCGACACCCCGCGGGTAGCGTCTCGAGGTCCTCAGCGGCGATCAGGGTGACCTCTCGCCCCGCGCCGGGCCAATGCGACCAAGTCCCAGCACCCGCCCAATACCGGTCGCCCACCAGACCGCGCCCGGGGACCGCCTCGGCCTCGTCCACCGCCACTGGCAGCCCGCCACGATGGCGGACAATATAGATGGCCTCGATCCAGCCTTCGCCATGAGACGCTCGCGTTATCGGAGTCGACATGTTGCACTCTGCGCTGTCGTCCCGGCACCCAAGCCGCCCTCAATCGACATCGAGCGCGCGCTGGCTCTCATAGATAGCCGGATCATAGCGAGTGGCCGTGCGGAACAAGAGATGCCAAGGATTATTCTGACGACACCGCCACTGCATCCCATCAAGCGAGACGGCTGCTTCGCGACACCGGGACAGCGACCAATAGGTGGCTCCGCCTCCCCAGGGCTGCCCGCTCGCCGCGCGGCTCAACAGTTCGTAGCTCGGATAAAACACATATCCGAGTGCCAAGAGGCCGATGACCATGCCGAACTTCATTGGCACCTCCGCGCGAGGCGCCGGCCGAAACGCAGCATCGGAATACTGCGTCAGGAGTCCGTCTTGGTGGTTCGGCCGGACACTGCTGGAAAATGAGGGAACGCCATCACATTACCGCCACGGGCATCCGTTACCTTGCAAACCCCTTCCTTCTCCACCTCATCGATGCGCACCACCGCATGAATCGGGATAAAGCTCCGCTTGACCCCGCCGAACTCAGACTTGAGCTTTTCCTCGGACGGATCGACGATCATCTGGGACTTTTCGCCAAACACAAAGTCCTCGACCTCAAGGAAGCCCATCAGGTCGCTCTGGTACACAAAACGGCTGTAGACCTCGTACACCTGGCCCTGGTTGAAGAAAATAATTCGGTAGATGGGTTCGTTGGACATGCCCTGCGGCCCTGGAAACTGGCAATTGCAGCTTAGCATATTGGGGGCTTGCCGCTCGATTTCAAGACTGGGAGGCGACGCCTTTGCGTTATACTCTCGCGGTTTGATCAACCCAACGCCGGTCGGCCAACCCATGTCCCGCACCCAAGTTCGCAAATTGCATATCGTCACCCAGGGCTGTCAGATGAACGAGTACGACTCGGCCCGAATGCGCGACCTGCTCGGCGCCAGCGAGGGGCTGGTGCCGACCGAGGATCCGGCCGACGCCGACATCCTGCTGCTCAATACCTGCTCGATCCGCGACAAGGCGCAAGAAAAAGTATTCCACCAACTGGGCCGCTGGAAACACCTCAAAGACGCCAACCCAGATTTGCTGATCGGGGTGGGTGGTTGCGTGGCCAGTCAAGAGGGGGATGCCATCACCCGCCGCGCGCCTTATGTCGATCTGGTGTTCGGCCCCCAGACGCTGCATCGCCTGCCAGAACTGCTGCGACAACGGCGCTCGACCCCCAACACCGCAGTGGTCGACGTAAGCTTCCCGGAGATCGAGAAATTCGACCACTTGCCGCGTCCAGTGGCCGATGGTGTCAGCGCCTTTGTAACCGTGATGGAGGGCTGCTCTAAGTACTGCACGTTCTGTGTCGTCCCCTACACCCGCGGCGAAGAGGTCAGCCGACCAGCGCTGGACATTCTCACCGAGGTTGCCGAGCTGGCCGAACAGGGCGTCCGCGAAATCAACCTCCTGGGGCAGAATGTCAACGCGTATCGCGGCACCCTGCCCGACGGCGGCAGCTGTGATTTGGCTGAGCTGATCCGCGCCGTGGCCCGCATTGAGGGCATTGACCGAATCCGCTATACCACCTCCCACCCGGTTGAATTCTCCGACGCACTCATTCAAGCGTATGCGGAGGTCCCAGAGCTGGTCAGCCACGTCCACCTGCCGGTCCAAAGTGGGTCGGATCGGATCCTCAGCGCCATGAAGCGGGGTCATACGGTGCTGGAATATAAATCCAAAATTCGCCGCCTGCGGGCCCTGCGCCCAGACATCAGTATTTCTTCGGATTTTATTGTCGGCTTCCCCGGGGAGACGGAGGACGACTTCGCACGCACACTGCAGCTGGTGGCCGACATCGGTTTCGACCACTCCTTTAGCTTTGTCTACAGCAAGCGACCGGGCACGCCGGCCGCCGCCCTGCCGGACGACACACCCGAGGCGGTGAAGAAACAGCGCCTGCAATTGCTTCAGCAACGCATCAATCAGCAAGCAGCCGCGATCAGCGAGGCCATGGTGGGCGAAACCCATCGGGTCTTGGTGAGCGGCCTGTCCCGCAAGGATCCCGGGCAACTACAGGGGCGGACCGAAAACAATCGCGTGGTGAATTTTTCCGCCAGCGACCGCCGGCTCATTGGCCAGTTCGTGCCCGTGCGTATCCAGGCCGCCCTACCCAATTCGCTACGCGGCGAATATCGGCCCGCGTGAAAAGGTGATCGCAGCAGGCGCTATTCCCCCAGCCGGCCAAACTGGGTATTCTTGCGCTATCCCAGACAATCGGGCACCGCCGCAAACCGTTTGAATACTTTGCCTGCCGTTCAGACCCTGACTCTGGAACCCCACGACACCCGTCGCCTCGCGAGCCTCTGCGGGCAGTTCGACGAAAATCTCCGCCATATCGAGCACCGCCTGGATATCGAAATCCGCAATCGTGGGAATGTATTCGCATTCTATGGCGACACTGCCCGAGCAGGAGCCGCCGTGGCGTTAGTGCGCCAGCTCTATCAGGAAACGCTGGACGACCGCGCGCTGACACCTGCCGAGATACATATTTTCCTGCAGCAATCCGCCATGGAGCAGCGCATGGACAGACCGGAAACAGAAATCGGCGACAATATCACCAGTTTCGGCGTAGTTCGAACCAAGAAAGGCCATATCCGACCACGCGGGATCAACCAGCAGCACTATGTCCGCGCCATTCAAACTCACGACATCAGCTTCGGAGTAGGACCGGCCGGCACCGGCAAGACCTACCTCGCGGTGGCCTGCGCGGTGGAGTGCTACCTCCGTTCCGAGGTCGAACGGATTCTGCTTGCTCGCCCTGCCGTCGAAGCCGGTGAAAAGCTGGGATTTCTGCCCGGAGATCTGGCGCAAAAAGTAGATCCGTACCTGCGCCCACTGTACGACGCGCTCTATGAAATGCTCGGTGTAGAGACCGTGGGCAAGCTCATCGAACGCCAAGTCATTGAGGTAGCCCCCCTCGCCTACATGCGCGGGCGGACTTTAAATGGCGCCTTTATCATCCTCGACGAGGCCCAAAACACCACCTGCGAACAAATGAAGATGTTTCTCACCCGCATCGGGTTTGGCTCGACCGCAGTGATCACCGGGGACACCACCCAGATCGACTTGCCGCGCGGCGTCCGCTCCGGACTAATGCACGCCATTGAAGTGCTCCAAGGCGTCGACGGCATCGCCTTTACCCATTTTGCGGCCAAAGACGTGGTGCGCCATCCCTTAGTGCAGCGCATCGTCGAAGCCTACGAGAGCCACGAAAGCGGTTCTGCCTCTCCGCCACAATCGTGACCATCTCCATCGCGATCGACAACGCCTCTGCCGCGGGAGAGGAGGTACCCGAACCCGCCAGGTTGCGGCACTGGGTGCGCACAGCGCTCCGGCATCTAAACGTGCAACATGCCGCCATCAGCCTGCGCATCGTCGACGAAACCGAGGGGCGGGAGCTGAATACCCGGTACCGGTTGCGGGAGTCGGCGACGGCACGCGCCACCAATGTGCTCTCCTTTCCTGCCGACCTCCCCGATTGGGTCGACGATCCCTTTCTCGGTGATTTGGTAGTCTGTGCTCCCGTGGTGGCCCGAGAGGCCATCGCACAGGGCAAGACGCTTGCCGCCCACTGGGCCCACATGCTGGTACACGGCACGTTGCATCTGCTCGGACACGACCACGAAAACGAGCCCGAAGCGGAACATATGGAGGCCCTGGAAACCGAAATCCTCGGCACCCTGGGCTTCCCACCACCCTACCTGGAGATACCCGCGACGCGCGGGGTTGCACCATGAGCTCCGATCCAGACACCAGACCCTCTTGGCTGAAGCGCGCGGTCCGTTTACTCGGGCCGCGCCTTCACTCCCGAGAAGACTTGGGCGAGCTGCTCGAAACCGCCCATCGCGATGCGCTGCTCGACAGTCAGTCCTTCGACATCATGCGAGGAGCCTTTCTGCTCGCAAGCCGTCAGGCTCATGAAATCATGATCCCGCGCTCACGCATGGTGGTGGTCAATCAGGACATGACGCTGGAACAAATTCTCGAACGCGTGGTGGAATCCAAGCACTCTCGCTATCCCGTGATCGGCGACTCTCTCGACAATATCCGCGGCATTCTGTTAGCCAAGGATCTGCTCGCGCTGATGCTCGATCGCGAGCGGCCGTTTCAGCTGATGGAACTGGTGCGCCCCGCGACTATCGTTCCGGAAACCAAGCGTCTGGACATCCTGCTGCGGGAGTTTCGCGAACAGCGTTATCACATGGCGGTTGTCGTCGACGAGTATGGTGGCGTCGCCGGTCTGATCACCATTGAAGACATCCTTGAAGAGATCGTCGGCGACATCGAGGACGAGACCGACCTCGAATCCGGCTGCGACATTCGCCGGGAAGCAGATGGCAGTTACCTTGTCGCCGCACTCACGCCAATCGAAGATTTCAACGAACACCTAGGCACCCAGCTCAACGACGGGGAAGTCGACACTATCGGCGGCTTGGTGTGTCAGGAGGCTGGACGCCTGCCCGAAGTAGGCGACGAAGTCTTTCTGGAGGGCCTGCGAGTCACCGTCATCGCCGGCGACGAACGCCAGCTGCATGAATTGCGGGTGGTGCGCGAAGCCACCGCTGAAGCCAACTGAGTGGGGATACCATACTGGCACACACTCGCGGCGCTGGCCGGCGGAGCGGCGTTGCCGCTAGCTTTTTCGCCTTTTGGCCACTGGCCGGTGGCACCTGCCAGCGTCGCCCTACTAGGCTTCCTCCTCCGGGGTCGACGTCCCGCGGCCGCACTGAAACTCGCCTGGTGGTTTGGTGTTGGTCTCTATGGCGCGGGGACCTCCTGGATTTACATCAGCATCCACATCTATGGTGCGGCTTCACCGCCCCTGGCCGCCCTGCTCACCGGCCTATTCTGCGCGGGTATGGCACTGTTGTTCGCCCTACCCTTCGCGCTCAGTTGGCTTGTGAATCTGCGCCATCCATCCGGGATGCTGCTCGGCCTCCCCGCTCTTTGGGTGCTCGGAGAATGGCTGCGCAGCTGGTTTCTCACCGGATTCCCCTGGCTCTTCCTGGGCTACAGCGCCATCGACACCCCCCTGGCCGGACTCGCCCCCGTGACCGGAGTTCTGGGCCTCAGTCTCGCGGTCGCCTTCAGTGGTGCGCTCCTGGCCATCTGCGCAGCCCGCGCCAACTGGCGTATCCTCGGCGCAGCTGTGGTGCTGCTCGGTGCCCTGTGGAGCGCGGCCGGTTGGCTACAGCAAAAAACCTGGACACAACCGGCAGGGAAGCCCCTTGATGTCGCACTGGTGCAGCCGGCGCAAGGGCTCACGCTGAAATGGAATCCACACGAGCTGCCGGCGATTCTCGCTAATTTTACGGAGACCAATCGCGAGCTCAGCGACGCGGACCTGATTATCTGGCCGGAGACGGCCATCCCTCGCTTCCAACATCAGGTAGCGGAACTCCTCCAGAGCGAACATCACTGGGCGCGCAGCCACGACACTGGCCTCATACTGGGCATCCCCATCGCTGATTCAACCAACCACCGTTATTACAACGGGTTGATCGGCCTAGGCAGCGCAGAGGGCAGCTACCGCAAGCGCCGCTTGGTGCCCTTTGGCGAGTATGTCCCCCTGGAATCACTATTACGCGGCACCATAGCTTTTTTCGACCTACCGATGTCGGATTTCAGCCGCGCCGCGGAATACCAGCCGCCGCTGCGATTGAGCGCGACCCAGCTGGCCGCGGCCATCTGCTATGAGATCGTCTACCCTGATTTGGTCGCCACCTCGGTGGCCGAGACCCAGCTCCTGGTGACAGTCAGCAATGACACCTGGTTCGGCGCCTCGATCGGCCCCCATCAGCATTTCCAAATGGCGCGTATGCGCGCATTGGAGACCGGAAAACCCCTATTGCGCGCCACCAACGATGGCATCACAGCCGTGGCGGACAGCCGCGGTCAAATCATCGATCAGCTGCCCCAATTCGAGCCCGGCATCCTCCGCACCCGGGTGACGCCACACAGCGGCACCACGCCTTTCAGCCGCTACCGCTCAACGCCGGTGGTCATCCTGGGGGCCGCACTGCTGATCGCCGCCGCGGTCACGCGCAGGCATCTGGGCGCTACGGCCTAGGTCCGCCCTCCGCTTTACCTCTATAATTCCGCGCTTTCGCGGTCAGCGGCCGCACTACCGGACATCGGCGATGGAAGATCAGTACCACCCCGAGCGCATCGAAGCCCGGGTGCAACAGCAGTGGCGCGACGACCGCACTTTTGCCGTCAGCGCGGATCCCGGGCGGGAAAAATACTACTGCCTGGCCATGTTCCCCTACCCCAGCGGCAAACTGCACATGGGTCATGTGCGCAATTACACCATCACGGATGTGATCAGTCGGTACCAGCGCATGTTGGGGAAAAACGTCCTCCAACCCATGGGCTGGGATGCGTTCGGCTTACCCGCTGAAAACGCTGCCCTACAAAATCGCACCGCGCCGGCGAGCTGGACCCGCGCCAACATCGCCTATATGAAGGCGCAACTGCAAACCCTCGGATTCGGTTATGACTGGACCCGGGAATTGGCGACCTGTGATGCGGACTACTATCGCTGGGAGCAGTGGTTTTTCACGCGGCTCTACGAAAAGGGGCTGGTATACCGAAAAACCAGTGCCGTGAACTGGTGCCCCCACGACCAAACTGTGCTCGCCAACGAACAGGTGGTCGACGGTTGTTGCTGGCGCTGTGACACGCGGGTGGAACGCCGCGAGATCCCACAGTGGTTCATCCGTATCACCGCCTACGCCGAGGAACTACTGGCTGATCTGGACAAACTCGACGGCTGGCCGGACCAGGTACGCACCATGCAGCGGAACTGGATCGGCAAAAGTCGCGGCGTCAGTATCCGCTTCGATCTTGCCGCACCCATTGCCGGACAGGAGTCCCTAGAAGTCTATACGACTCGGCCGGATACCCTGATGGGCGTGACCTACCTGAGCCTGGCTGCGGAGCATCCGATCACTCGGGCGCTGGCCGCGACCGACGCCGATCTCGCCCAGTTTGTTGACCAATGCCGTCACCAATCCGTGGCCGAGGCCGACCTCGCGACCATGACAAAGCAAGGGCGAGCCACCGGAATTCATGCCATTCATCCACTTACCGGGCAACCACTGCCCATTTGGGTGGCCAACT
Organism: Porticoccaceae bacterium; assembly: GCA_041594335.1. Taxonomy (GTDB): domain Bacteria; phylum Pseudomonadota; class Gammaproteobacteria; order Pseudomonadales; family Porticoccaceae; genus JAGPUQ01. Next base: position 30,773 of record JBFHML010000012.1, on the reverse strand, counting down.
ATGTGCTCATGGACTATGGCTCCGGCGCGGTGATGGCTGTGCCGGCGCACGATCAACGCGATTGGGAGTTTGCCAAAGCGTATGAGTTGCCGGTTACCCAAGTAATCGCCCCCGGCGGCGACGGCGACTGCGATCTCGCCAGCGGGGCGTTCACCGACAAGGGAGTATTGATTAACTCCGGCAGCTTCGACGGTCTCACCTCCGATGCCGCCTTCGACGCAATCGCCGAGGCACTGGTGGTCAAGGACCGAGGAGAGATCACCACCCATTATCGGCTGCGCGACTGGGGCGTGTCCCGTCAACGCTACTGGGGCGCTCCCATCCCGATGCTCTACGATGGCGAGGATCAGGTAATCCCGGTACCCACTGACCGTCTGCCGGTTCTCTTGCCCGAAAATGTGGTCATGGATGGCGTCCACTCACCGTTGAAGACCGACTCGGACTGGCAGCGCGCGGACGGCGGGCTGCGGCGGGAAACGGACACCTTCGACACCTTCATGGAATCTTCCTGGTATTACGCCCGCTTCACCTGCCCGAACTATGAGGCCGGTATGCTCGATCCCGATCAGGCGAATTACTGGCTGCCGGTCGATCAGTATGTCGGTGGCATAGAACACGCTATTCTTCACCTGCTCTACGCGCGCTTCTTCCATAAACTGATGCGCGATGAGGGCTTGGTGACCTCGGGCGAGCCCTTTGCTCGGCTATTGTGTCAGGGCATGGTGCTGAAGGACGGCAGCAAGATGTCCAAGTCCAAGGGCAACACCGTCGATCCCCAGGCATTGATTGATCGCTATGGCGCCGACACCGTGCGCCTGTTCACCATGTTCGCCGCGCCGCCCGAACAATCCCTGGAGTGGTCCGATGAGGGCGTTGCCGGCGCCTACCGCTTCCTGCGCCGCCTCTGGAAGGCGGTCCATACTCACCTGGAACGCGGGCCGGCCGCCGCACTCCAACCTGCCGACCTCCAGGGGCCGGCACGCGCGCTGCACCGCAAAACCCACGCCACCATCGCTAAGGTCAGCGACGATTTTGGCCGCCGTCAGACCTTCAACACCGCCATAGCCGCGGTCATGGAGCTACTCAACGAAGTTTCCCGCCTTGATGCCACTGTCCCACAAGCCGGCGCCGTTGAACGTGAAGCCCTGGAGGTCGCTGTGCGCCTCCTAGGCCCAGTGGTGCCGCACATCACTCAGGAGCTGTGGCGTCATCTTGGGCATCAGGAACTCCTGGTGGACGCGCCCTGGCCACAAGCAGATTCCGAAGCACTGGTCGAAGACAGCCTCACGCTCGCGATCCAGGTCAACGGCAAACTGCGTGCGCAGCTAGAGGTGCCTGTCGACGCCGAGCGCAAAACCATCGAGGCCCAGGCGGTGGCAGAGCCCAATGTCGTACGCTTTACCGCCGGCAAAAGCATCCGTAAAGTCATTCTCGTGCCCCGGCGGCTGGTCAATATCGTTACCGACTGATGTCCCGATCTCCGCCCCCAATCGGAACCAACTCATGATCCCAGGCTCCTCCCTTTTCCGGGGCCGCCCCGGAACCGCAGGCCGTCTCTGGCTGCTCATCGCGCTACTCGTTTGGCTGGAAGGTTGCGGCTGGCACCTGCGCGGTCAGGGCGATGCGCCCCAGTACGTCGACAGCCTGCACATCGGCGGCCGCCCACTGGACGCCGAGTTGACGCGCGAGCTGGAGAGAGACCTCCAGGCACTGGGGATCGTGCTGCAGGAAGATGCCCGTACCGCGCAATACAGCCTTGTGGTGCTCAATCAGGCATCCCGCAAGCGCACTGCCACCCTCAGCGGACGGGCACGCACGTCCGAACTGGAGCTCATCGAAGAGGTCGAGTTCACCGTGCTGGCACGGGATGGACGGGAAGTGATACCTCCTGCGAGAGTACGCGATGATCGGGTATTCGAATATAACGAGGACGACGTTCTCGCCACCGACGACGAGGCGCAACTGCTGCGCCGTGAAATGCGCGCCAATCTGGTAAGGCAGATCATCAGCTATCTGCAGCGGATCGGTCCGCACGCCGACGACGATGCGCCTGCGCCCTGAGGCTCTCACCGGACACCTGGAAAAGACCCTAGCACCCGTTTATCTGGTCACCGGGGACGAAACGCTACTGATCCAGGAATGTACGGATCAGATCCGCGCCGCGGCGCGTACCCGGGGCTTCGGCGAACGCCAGGTCTATGACGCCGAAGGCCGACAGTTCGATTGGGCGGCCCTGGTCGCCGAAGCCAGTGCACGCTCGCTGTTTGCGCAGCGTCAGGTCCTTGAGGTCCGGCTGCATACGGCCAAACCCAGCGAGCAAGCCGCCACCGCCCTTGCGGAGCTCTGCGCACAGGCTGGAGAGGAGTTGCTGCTGTTGATTACCGGGCCCAGGCTGGACGGCAAAGCGCAGCGCAGCGCCTGGTTCAAGGCCAGCGAAGCTCGGGGCGTATGGCTATCGGTGTGGCCCGTAAAACCGGCCGAGCTGCCGCGCTGGATTGGGGCACGCTTGCGCAATGCCGGGATCTCGGCGACCCGACCGGCCATCGAACTTCTTGCGGCCCGCGTCGAGGGCAATCTGCTGGCGGCGGCCCAAGAAGTTGAGAAGCTGCGTCTGCTGGCACCCTCGGGCGAGCTGGATGCAGCAATGGTATCCACGGTAGTCGCCGACTCGGCCCGGTTTAATTTGTTCGAAATGATCGACCGCGCCATGGCCGGCGACACGCCAGGGGCATGCCGCGCGCTCCGCGGGCTCCGCGAGGAGGGCGTGGAGCCCGCGCGGGTATGCTGGGCGTTGGCTCGGGATTTACGGGTGCTGGCGCGCGCTTGCCAACGCCCCGGCCCCCTAGAGCGGGCCCTCGCCGAACTCGGCGTATGGGAAAGTCGTCGCGGCCGATTCCGCGTCGCGGCCGAGCGTGTGGGCGCACGCCGCGCCGTGCTACTCCTTAGCCAGTTGGGCGCCGCCGACCGCGCGATCAAGGGAGTCCGCAATGCCGAGCCTTGGGACGACCTAGAGGACATTCTGCTGGGACTGTGCGGCCAGGACGCCATTCATCCGATGAATCTGCGTATCGGCCTGGAAAACGATACGCGATGAGACCCTAGCCTACGGGCCTCAGGTCCGACCCTGCCATGCCAACCAGAACTGACGCGCGGTGCGCCCGCTGCGCGAGGCGCGCGCCTGGGCGAACTGACAGGCCCTGCGATGCAGGGCTGCGCGATCGCCACGATAGTCTGCGAACAAATGGTCGATGATCGCCAAGTATTGCTGCTGGGTGTTCGGGTAGAACGAGAGCCACAGACCAAAACGATCCGCCAATGACAGGCGCTCTTCCACCACATCGCCATAGTGCAGCTCCCCGTCGAGCAGCTCCACGCCACGATTATCCGTCTGTGGTTCCGCAACGAGGTGTCTGCGATTGGAGGTGGCGTAAACCAGCACATTTTCCGGCGGTAATTCGATCGACCCCTCGAGGACACTTTTCAGGTGTTTGTAGGCCGTCTCCTCGGCTTCGAAAGATAGATCGTCACAGAACACAATAAAGCGCTGGGGCAGCGCGCTGAGACCGTCGACCATTTCCGGAAGGTCTCGCAAATCCTCTTGATCCATTTCTATCAACCGCAGCCCACGCGGGGCATAAGTGTTCAATAGCGCCTTGATCAGCGAGGATTTCCCCGTTCCCCGACTACCCCAGAGCAGCACATTCTGCGCCGGGGCTCCCGCGAGCAGCGCCTCGGTATTGCGCACGAGTGCCGCCTTTTGCGTTTCGATACCCAGCAAATCATCCAGGCCAATCCGGTCCAGCCGCCGCACCGGCCGCAAACCGACCGAGCGCGGCCGCCACAGGGCCGCCTGGGTACGATTCCAATCGAGCATCGTCACCGCGACACCGCCACCGTACGAGACCGTTGTCGGCCTTTCATCCACAAAGCCCCGATCACAAGTCCGATACCATTGGCGAACAAATCCCCTGCCGAAGTCACTCGTCCCGGAACCCCTGCTTGCAACAGCTCAATACCCACCCCATAGGCGAACAATAACGCCGGCAACCGCCATGTCGGCCGCTCCCAACCCAGCGCACCGAGCGCGTAGAACACCGTATAGGCCGCCATATGCAACACTTTGTCCTGGCCGGAAAACCAGGGCACGCCCGCGCTCTGCTGCAGCGACAACCAAGCAACGAAGAGCAGACTCGCGAGCAGCGACCAACGGGCACCGCGGCGCAGATCGAGCATCATGGAGGTTCTCCCTGCGAACAGCCCGGATTATAGCGGCGGCGGGAACGCGACCGGCCACATAAATGTAAACAACTTGGCGCATTTGCCCAGCAAAATAGTACTTGGTACTCTTTGCCGGCTTGGCCGAGGGCACGCATGCTTCACTTCGATATTAAAACTCAGAGAGGTTTTTATGGATCAGGGGTTGGGGTACTGGGCTACTAAACGAGCGGCGATCTCCGGTGACCGCCTTGCGATCGTCGACCGTCATCTGCGCTTTACTTACCGCGAATTCAACCAGCGCTGCAACCGTTTGGCGAACGCGTTACGCGACAGCGGCGTACGCCCGGGTGATCGCGTCTGCTCGCTGCTCCAGAATGGCCATGTGCAGCTGGAGCTAATCTTCGCGGTAGCCAAACTGGGGGCAATTTTTTTGCCGATCAACTTCCGGCTCACCGTACCGGAAATCGAGTACATCATTCAGGATTCGGGCGCGAGAACGCTGTTCTTCCACGATGAATTTCGCCACCTGGCGGAGGGCGTCCAAAAGACCGCGCGCCTCGACACCGTGGTTTACGCCGGCCGGAGCAATGCCTGCGACCAGGAAGAAAGCTACGAAGAACTACTGGCCGGCGCATCCGACAGCGAAATCAACGCCAGCGTGAGCCAGGACGACGTCGCCCTGTTGATGTACACCTCTGGCACCACCGGGCGGCCTAAAGGCGCCATGCTGACCCACGCGGCACACACCTGGAACGTGTTCCACACTACGCAGCGGCTGCCGATCCATGCGGATACGGTGGCACTCGGGGTGGCGCCCATGTTTCATATCGGCGGCACCAGTGTGATTGTGCTGCCCACCCTGTTTCAGGGCGGTACCGTGGTCACAATGCCAGCATTCGATGCGCGCGGAGTTTTGGAAGCCACCCAGAAAGAACGCATCACCGGGCTGTTCTGCGTACCGTCCATGTGGCAGATGATCGTCGAAGAGCTGGAGAAGCAGCCCTACGATCTCAGCTCCGTAGAGTTCCTGATGACGGGCGCTGCGCCCACGCCACTCAATATTCTCAAATACTTCCAGGAGCGTGGGCTATCCATCTATGAGGGCTTCGGGATGACCGAAATGGCGCCGTTGGTGACCATCCTCGACAAATGGGACTGCGAGCGCAAAAACGGTTCGGTCGGCTATCCCGCATTCTTCGTCGATGTCCGCGTCGTGGACGAGGAAGATCGGGATCTTGGACCCAATCAGGTCGGCGAGGTACTCTGCCGCGGCCCCAATATGCTCAAAGGCTACTGGAACAAACCCGAAGCCACGGCAGAAGCACTACGCGGCGGTTGGTATCATTCTGGGGATCTCGGCTACCTCGACGACGAAGGCTTTCTGTACATCGTCGACCGCAAGAAGGACATGATTATCAGCGGCGGCGAGAACGTTTACCCGGCGGAGGTCGAGCAGACTATCTACCTCCACCCGGCCGTCGCCGAGGTGGCCGTGATCGGCGTTCCCCATGAAAAATGGCAGGAGGTCCCCGCGGCTATCCTGGTCCTCAAGGAAGGCCAGCAGATGACCGAGGCCGACCTGGTCGGGCACTGCAACGAACGGTTAGCGCGCTTTAAAGTGCCCAAGACCGTCCATTTTGTGGAGGAGCTACCAAAATCCGGAGCCGGAAAAATTCTCAAGACAGAACTTCGCAAAATGTTCGGAGGCTATAAGGCGAGTGACAAATAATCGTCGCCTCGCCAGCTCGGTGAAGAAAAAAGGGGGTGCAGATGCACCCCCTTTTTTTGGCAAATCACCGCGCCATGCCCTGGCCACGGACCCTGTCGTACCTAGTCGGCAAGCACCGCAGCCAACGCATCGGCAACATAGTCCACATTGGCTTGGTTGATGCCAGCGACATTGATACGGCTCGAATTCACCATATAGAGCCCAAAGTCGGTGATCAGGCGCGCCACTTGCGCCTCGCTGAGGCCCAGGAAAGAAAACATGCCGCGCTCGCGTTCAATGAACGAAAAATCGCGTGCCACCTTCCGCTCGCGCAACTGTTCGTTGAGCAGTCGCCGCAGTGCATTGATGCGATCGCGCATCGCATCAAGTTCCGCCCGCCATTCCCGCTCCAGCTCCTCGTCACCGAGGATGGCGGCCACGATAGCACCGCCGTGAGAGGGCGGCATGGAATACATGCCCCGGACGATGTTGTTGACATGACTCACCGCTGCGGAAGCCGCCGCGGCTTGTCCGGCAATTACTGAAAGGCTACCGACCCGCTCGCGATACAGTCCAAAGTTTTTGGAACAGGAACTTGCCACCAGCAACTCGGGAACCCGTTCAGCAAGCAGACGGAGACCGGCGGCATCGGCATCAAGCCCATCACCCAGGCCCTGGTAAGCGAGATCCACAAACGGGAGAAAGCCCCGCTGCTCCGCAAGCTCGGCAACTGCCAGCCATTGTTCAGCATCCAGGTCGGCGCCACAGGGGTTGTGGCAACAGCCGTGCAACAACACCACATCCCCGGCACCGGCCTGCGCCAGAGTGGCCAGCATGGCGTCAAAACGCAAGCTGCTCGACTGCCGATCATAGTAGGGGTATTCGCGAATCTGCAGACCCGCGTTGCCCAGCAACGGAATGTGATTCGCCCAAGTGGGGTCACTGACCCAGATAGTGGTATCTGGCGCGGTCCGCTTCAGGAGCTCGGCGCCAACACGCAGCGCGCCACACCCACCAGGAGTAAGCACCGTGGCCGTGCGAGACTCCGTCAATACCCGATGTTCCGGGCCGAACACCAGCTGCTGGATGGCGGCATTGAATTCCGGCACACCCGCGGGGCCGATATAGGCCTTGCTGTCCTCGGCTTCCAAGACCTGGCGTTCAGCGGCCTTCACCGAAGTCATCACCGGTGTACGCCCCTGCTCGTCCTTGTACACGCCGACGCCGAGATCGACCTTATCCGTACGCGGATCAGCACGAAATTCGGCGATCAGCCGCAAAATGGGGTCTGGGGGATAGGCTTGCAAAGCAGCAAACATGGTTCTCTCGCTGATTCTCGTCAGGTAAAGTGGTGTCAGTGGACCCACCGGGGGCCACGCCACGGCCGGGCATTGTAGCGGTTATCGACAAGGCTTTCGCCGTCGCCCCTCGGTTGTTTGCACCTAATGCTCAAGGTCTGCACGCAATTGCGCGAGCCGTTCAGGCGTACCCACGTCGCTCCAGGCGCCTCGGTGCACCTCACCACGCACACCGCCCCAGCCCAGCGCCAAGGCCAGCGCCTCGCGCAACGGGAAGGCCGTTTCCCCGGGAAAGCACTGCACCAGTTCCGGCGCGACCACGGCGATGCCACTGAAGGTAAAACTCGGTTCGCCGCTACGGGTCGGGCCGACCCGATGGTCGGCGCATAAGCGATAATCGCCGCTGGTATGGTGGGGTGGGTTGGGGACCAGCACCAAATGTGCCGCGACACTTTCAGGCAAGCGCCGCGGCAGGCGACTATAGTCATAGTCGCTCCATACATCCGCGCTGATCACGGCAAAGGGTTCGGCCGCCAAATGCACCAAAGCCTTCCGGATGCCGCCCCCAGTCTCTAGCGGCTCGACCTCTCGCGACCACCGGATGCGCACACCCAGCCGACCACCATCCCCCAATCGCCGCTCCAACTGCTCGCCAAGCCAGGAAACATTAATCACCAAATCGCGAATGCCCGCTGCAGCAAGCTTTTCGATGTGGTATTCGATGAGCGCCTTACCACCAATCTCGATCAATGCCTTGGGCCGTGCATCGGTCAGCGGCCGCAGGCGTTTGCCGAACCCGGCAGCAAGAATCATGGCCCGCATTGGGCCTCCGCTGTACGCCATTCACGGTACCAGGGTCGCCCGGCCAGCGCGGGCAACACGCGATCCGCGAACCAGCCGGCAAACTCCCGCGTCTCTGGGTAGGCATCGGCAACCTCGAGCACGTAGCGGATGACCAGAGGCAAATCCTCCAGATAGCGGGCCTTGCCATCGCGCAGCCAGAGCCTGGCGAAGATTCCCAGCACCTTGAGATGTCGCTGCAGCCCCATCCAATCAAACCACTGCCGCCACTGTGCCAACGCGTCGATCGGCACTCCGGCCGCGTCGACATAGCTACGCCAATAGCGGGCCAGGTCCGCCTCGTCCAGTCGGTAATAGCAATCCCGCAACAGCGACACCAGGTCATAGGTCACTGGACCCACGACTGCATCCTGAAAATCGACCACCCCGAGCCTGCCGGATCGGGTCAAGATCAAATTGCGGCTATGATAGTCTCGATGCACCACAACCTGTGGCTGAGCCATCGCACTGTCGATCAACAGCGAGAATACCGCGGCGATCAATCGTCGCTCCCCAGCGCTTGGGACAATGCCCAACAGATCCGCCAAAAACCAGCGCGGAAACAATGCCATCTCTTCTTGGAGCAGCTGCGCATCGTAGGCGGGAAAACAGGAAGGGTCCGGCGCCACCTGCTGGATCTCTCGCAGGGTAGCCAGCGCCCACTGATAACACTGCTCTACTGCGCCACGGCGCAGACCCGCAGCCATGAGCTCGGGGCCGAGATCTTCCTGTAACAGAAACCCCTGCGCGTAATCTACCGCATACACGCGCGGCACTCGGACACCGGCGCGAGCCAAGGCCAGACCCTTGGTGATAAAAGCGAGGTTATCTTCGCGCTCCGGCGGAGCATAGGTCGCCAACAGCGGGGGGCGACATCGCAGGCGGAAATAACGCCGAAACCCGGCGTCGCCGGGCAAGGGCTCCAGACATAGCGGTCGCATAGCTTCGAAATCCGGCGGCCAGTAGCTATCGAGCCACGCTGCCAACTGTTGGGGATCGCTCATGAGTTCGCCGGAACTACGGTACGCGTCTATTTTAGCGCGCTGCGGCGTATTGCCTGCACCATCGGCAACATCGGGTACAATGCCGGCGGCAAATAAGGGCGATTCCAGTGTCTTTCCTCCCTTCCTCCGGCCCCTGGGGGCTGTTCAAGCAATTTCGTACCGCCGGTCACCTACGCTATGTGGTGGCGGCCGGCGCACTATGGGCACTCGCGGCAGGCGCCACGGCGGCCGGCAACCAATGGAACTGCGCCCCGGGTGCCGGCGGCGGCTGGGTTTGCGAGCCGCGCACCGCCCCCGGGCCCCAGAACTATGAGCGCCCCGCTTGGCGTGCACCACAACGCCGAGGAGAAAGCCCCGCACCGCAACCAGCACAGGCGGCGGCCGCGGCGCACCCTCTGGACTGGGTGCCACTGGCCGAACTGGACGCCGACCAGCGGCAGCGGGTGCATCCCGGCTGCTGTGGCGCCTACATAGAACCCGCGCGCCGCCGCCCGGAAGCCAATCTGCTACCAGAGGACGCCCCACTACGCGCCTCGGCCGACACCACCGAAGCCGATGGCCCGGTCGCCCGGCTGACCGGCGATGTCCAGATCACTAAAGGCAAGCGCGAGGTGCGCAGCGAACTTGCCAGTATCGATCGCGACACGCATGTCATCGTGCTCGAAGACGATATCCGGTTTCGCGAACCCGGCGTGCTGCTGCTCGGTGACCGCGCCCAATTGAATACCCAGACCCAAGAAATCGCGCTCGAGAACCCGACTTTTGTGTTGCACGAACGCCGCGCCCGGGGACGTGCGCAGCATTTTCGGCGCGATGACCAGGGCATCATCTACATCGACAATGCCGCCTATACAACCTGCGAGCCGACTAGCAACGCTTGGCAGCTACGCGCCGCGCAACTTCGTATCGACGCCGATGGCCGCTTTGCCACTGCCCGTCACGCTCGCGTAGAGGTCAAGGACATTCCCGTTATCTACACCCCCTGGATTCGCTTTCCGGTCGACGACAGTCGCGCCACAGGGTTGCTGTTTCCGCACGTTTCCTTCGGGGATGAAAATGGCGTCGACTACGCCCAACCGATTTACCTCAACCTCGCCCCCAATTACGACGCCACTCTAACTCCGCGCTACGTCCAGGAACGCGGATCAATGCTGGAAGCGGAATTCCGCCATCTTTCAGCGCTGGAGAACACCGTGCTGTCCGGTGCCTGGCTGGGAGACGATGATGGCGGCGATGATTCCGACGAAGAGGAGAGTCCGAGTTCGGGTAAGCGTCGCTTCGAAGGTGAGGATCGCTGGCTGGTCGGGGTCTCCCACCTCGGCGGCCTGGGCCGGGCCTGGAATACCTATGTGGATTACACCAAAGTCAGCGACTTAGATTATTTCGAGGACCTCGGTGCCTCCACGCTGGAGACGAATAGTCAGGCTCACCTGCTGCAGCACATTGCCGCCGGCTACCAGCTCCCCCATTGGCAGCTGCGTATCGCCCGGGTCGAATATCAAACGATCGCAGAAGATCTCGAGCATCAATACCAACAGCTGCCGCGCATTGACCTCGACGGCGACTATCGTTTTAACGACCTCGATCTGCTGTTATCGCTCGGCCACCAATACACGGTATTCGACCACGATGACGATCGCCGGGTGACCGGCAATCGCTTCCGCGCCGACTATGGTCTGACCTGGGATCGGCGCTGGGTGTGGGGCTACCTACGCCCGGCCGCCAAGCTCAAGCACATCGGTTATGATCTCGACGACCCGGTGCTGCCCGGCGGTAGCGAGAGCCCGAGCGTGACCGTACCGGTCGTCGACCTGGATGCTGGGCTCTACCTAGAGCGGGACACCTCTTGGTTGTTCCAGGGCCATACCCAAACCTTGGAGCCCAGGCTCTACTATTTGAACGCTCAGTTCGAAGATCAGACAGACCAACCGGATTTCGACACCTCCGATCTGACTTTCAGCTACCAGCAGCTGTTTCGCGATGACCGTTTCTCAGGCGGAGACCGCATCGGCGATGCCAACCAGCTGACCCTGGGATTGACCAGTCGCCTGCTCAATCCGCAAGGCGTGGAGCTGGCGCGCGGGAGCATTGGTCGCATCCACTTCTTCGACGACCGCTATGTCTCCCTCGAACCCACTTTCACCAAGGCATTCCTCGAATCGCTGTCCAGCCCGGCGGCACTAACCGACGCCACGAAGCGCGAAACTGCCAGGCGTCTACTCCGCGACGAATCGCCCTTTGCCGCGGAGTTCAGCGCTCGCCTGAGCGCTGACTGGCGCCTACAGAGCGACCTGCTCTACAGTGAGCAGGACGACAAAGTCGACAAAGGGGCGGCAAGCCTCCGATACCAGCGCGACCGTAGGCTTTTCAATGCGTCCTATCGCTATACCCGGCAATCCCCGCGCCTGGCCGGTGACGACTTGGTCGACACCAATATCGAGCAGACCGACCTGTCCGCCTATCTCCCACTGTCACCCCAATGGGCACTGGTCGGTCGTTGGAATCATGACTTCACCAACAGCCGGGAACTGGAAGTCCTCGCCGGGTTCGAATACGACAGCTGTTGCTGGCGGCTCAGCATGCTGGCGCGGCGCTGGCTGGATCGTGAAGACGATCTTCTGATTCCTGAGGAAGAGCTCGAATACGATCAGGGCATCTTCTTCCAAGTACAGCTCAAAGGCCTTGCTGGCGCTGGCAAACAGGTCGAAAACATCCTCGTCGACAGTATCTATGGCTATGATCCCCGTAACCCCTAACCGCGGACTCACCCTCCCGCTCATACTGCTGGCCATATTCATGGCCACCGCAGCACGCGCGGAGGTACAGCTGCTCGATGGCATCGCTGCGATCGTCAACGACGATGTGGTAATGCTCAGTGAACTGCGCGCAGAGACCGAGATGATTTATCAGCAGCTCCTGCGCACGCAAAATCAGGCACCCCCACGCGATGCCCTGGCACGGCAGGTGCTGGAACGACTCATCTTGGACAAACTACAACTTGGCATCGCCCAACGGGCCGGCGCGCAAATCAACGAGAGCGAGCTGAACGAGGCCTTGAAACAGGTTGCAGAGGGTCAGGGATTAACCACGCAACAGCTCTATGCGCAAGCGGCGGCAGACGGCCTTAGCCGGGAGTGGGTGCGCGCCAAGATCCGTAACGAGGTCATCATCAGCCGGGTTCAGCAGTCTATCGTCAACCGACGGATTACGGTCTCAGAGCAGGAAGTCGATAACTTCCTATCCAGTAGCGCCGCAGAACTACTCCATTCGGAAGAGGTTCAGGTCGGACATTTGTTGCTGCCATTGTCTTCCGGGGCCGACGAAACGACCGTCACTGCGACGCGAGAGCGCGCGGAAACCCTACGCGAGGAAATCCTGCAGGGTGCCGATTTTCGCCAACTGGCCGTGTTGCACTCAGCCGGCCAGAACGCGCTTCAGGGTGGCGATCTGGGATGGCGCGCGGCAAACCAGCTGCCGACCGCATTTGCCATGGCACTGCGCGATCTGGAGCCCGGACAGATTACCGCACCAATTCGCACTGACGCTGGCTTCCACGTCCTCAAGCTGTACCAACGCCGAGGAGGAGACGCTGCCGTGGTGCGACAAAGCCGTGTGCGCCACATCCTGATCAAGCCCAATGAGATTCGATCGGAGGCGGATGCCCGTGCGCTGGCCGTCGAATTACGGCAACGCGCCCAAAACGGCGAGACCTTTGCCGACTTGGCGCGGAAGTATTCGGAGGATACCGGCAGCGCGCTCAAAGGCGGCGATGTCGGCTGGTCTCTGCCTGGGAAGTTCGTCGAGGAGTTTTCCGCGGTAGCAGAGACTATTCCGATAGACGAAATTTCGGAACCATTTAAGACGCAGTTCGGCTGGCATATCCTCACCGTGACCGACCGTCGAGATCAGGACTTCTCCGAGGAGATCCAGCGCAACCAGGCACGAAACGCGTTACGGCAGCGAAAATTCGCCGAGGAGCTGCAAATCTGGCTGCAAGAGCTCCGAGACGAGGCCTTCGTCGAAATCAAGATATGACGTTGCGCATCGCGGTCACGCCGGGCGAACCGGCCGGTATCGGGCCCGACGTACTAATTGATCTCGTCTCCCGCGGTCACCGCCATGAGCTGATCGCTTACACGGATCCGGCGCTACTCGAAGCGCGGGCCGCACAACTGGGCCGCGTGTTGCACTTACGACGCGTTGGCGACCGACCAAAGCCGCTCGCGCCTGGAGAGCTGGCAATCGAGCCCCTGCCCGCGCCAGTGCGGGCGATCCCGGGCAAGCCACGGCCAGAAACCGCCGCTTGGTTACTCGGCACCTTGGAGAAGGCCGCCACAGACTGTCTATCGGGACACGTCGCCGCGTTGGTCACGGGCCCTGTCCACAAGGGCATCATCAACACCGCGGGCATTGCCTTCCGCGGCCATACCGAATTCCTCGCAACGTTCGCCCACTGCTCGCAGGTGGTCATGCTACTGGCGACCACCGGATTGCGGGTAGCCTTGGCCACGACCCACCTTCCGCTGGCCGAAGTTCCCCAGGCCATCACGCCGGCCTCACTGACCGCGACTCTGGAGATCCTCGACGCCGGTCTCCGCTCGCGCTTCGACATCCCTAGGCCACGAATTCTAGTCTGTGGATTGAATCCGCACGCCGGAGAAGGCGGCCATCTCGGCCGCGAGGAAATCGAAATCATTGCGCCCACCCTTGAGCGCCTACGCGCAGCCGGCCTGGACCTGATCGGGCCGCTGCCTGCCGACACCCTGTTCACTCCCCGGTTACTGAGCGGCGCGGACGCCGTACTGGCGATGTATCACGATCAAGGGCTGCCCGTGTTGAAATATCTGGGCTTCGGTAAGGCCGTCAACATTACGCTGGGCTTACCCTTTGTCCGCACATCGGTAGATCACGGCACCGCGGTCGAGCTTGCCGGGACCGGCAAGGCAGATTCAGGAAGTCTCGCATCGGCAATCGACTATGCCGCAACGATGGCCCGCCCCCGTGGCTGATGCTTCGCATCGCCCGCGCAAGCGCTTCGGGCAACATTTTCTACGCGATGCAGCGATTCTGCAGCGATTGGTGGCCGCCATTGCACCGGCTCCCGGAGAACAGCTGATTGAAATCGGCCCCGGCCGTGGCGCATTGACCGAACCACTGCTCGCCCGCGGAGCCCGCATCCTGGCCGTCGAAATCGACCGCGATCTGTGCGCACTGCTGCAGGCAAAATTCGCGCAGCAGCCGCAATTTTCCTTGGTACAGGGCGACGCCCTGCACATCGATTATCGAGCTGCGGCTGGGGTGGGAGATCTGCGTCTGGTCGGGAATCTCCCGTACAACCTGTCCACCCCGCTCCTGTTCGCCGCGATGGCGCAACGCGAAGGCATCGCGGACATGCATTTCATGCTGCAGCGCGAGGTGGTCGAGCGCCTGGCGGCGATACCGGGCACCAAAGCGTACGGCCGTCTGAGTGTGATGGTTCAATATTATTGTCAGGTGGAGCCCTTGTTTGACGTTCCGGCGAGCGCCTTTTCACCGCCACCCAAAGTAGAATCCGCGGTAGTGCGGCTGCGCCCGCGCGCCGCGCCCGAAACAGTCGCCGCCGATCCTCTTCAGTTCGAGCGGGTTGTGAACCTGTGTTTCCAGCAGCGCCGTAAAACGTTGCGCAACTGCCTTAAGGCCCTGGTTCCCGCGTCGGCATTGGCCACGCTAGCCGCCCCCCTGGATGCTCGGCCCGAGACACTGTCGGTCACCGATTTTGTTCGCCTCAGCAATGATATTGGAGCCCTATCTTGATCCGCCTTTCCCTGTCTCCAGCCGACGGGCGAGACCAGCTATGGCGCGCTACGCCGTAGGCGATATCCAAGGCTGCTTGGATCCGCTGCGCCGGCTCTTGGATGAGGTCCACTTCGACCCCAGTCGCGATCGCTTATTCGGCGTCGGCGACCTGGTCAACCGCGGCCCGGAATCACTGGCGACATTACGTTGGCTGCGCGCCCTTGGGCCCGCCTTCAACAGCGTGCTCGGCAACCACGACCTTCACCTCCTTGCGGTGGCGGCCGGTGCCCGGCCACCCCACCGCAAGGACACGCTACAACCGATTCTCGAGGCGCCGGACAGGGGCGAATTGCTGGACTGGCTGCGGCATCGACCGCTATTGCTCAACACCGAGGGCACCGTCATCGTCCACGCAGGCATCCCACCCCAATGGTCGCTGGAAGAAGCCGGCAGCCACGCCGCAGAAGTCGAGCAGGTGCTGCGCTCCCGGCCCGCTGAACTGCTGACCGAACTGTACGGCGATGAGCCCCAGTGGCACCCGACGCTCAGCGGCCCGCCCCGGTGGCGCGCCATCATCAACGCTTTTACTCGGATGCGCTTTTGCACCCCGGAGGGCGCATTAGATCTCCGCACTAAAACGGGCCCGACTCCGGCACCCGCCGGCATGCTACCCTGGTACGCTCACGCATCTCGCGCAACCCGGTCCGTACCCATTGCATTCGGCCACTGGGCGGCACTCGAAGGTGCTGACTGCGGCCCGAACCTCTTTCCGCTGGACACAGGCTGCGTATGGGGCAGACGCCTGCGCCTGCTGGATCTGGATACTGGCGCCTACCATCACTGTGACTGCGCGTCGCCGCCCGCTGCGAGCGCTCCGCGCCCGAATCAGTCACTGAAGCCCTGAGGATGCGCAGATTGCCAACGCCACACATCCCGCATCATCTGATCGAGCGTTCGCCGCGCCCGCCAACCTAGATCGTGCCAAGCGCGCGTCGGATCTGCCCAACAGGCCGCGACATCTCCCGGGCGCCGGGGATCGATCGTATAGGGTACCGACAGGCCGCTGGCGCGCTCAAAAGCCGCCAGCACCTCCAGCACGCTGGCCCCGCGACCGGTTCCCAGATTCCAAGCAAAGTACCCCCCGGCCTCCGCAGCGACCAAGCGTCGCAGCGCTGCCACATGACCTTCTGCCAAGTCCATGACATGAATATAGTCGCGAACCCCGGTACCGTCCGGTGTCGGGTAGTCATCGCCAAACACCCGAAGTTGCGATCTTCGCCCGACCGCTACCTGAGCGATGTAGGGAACCAGATTCTCCGGTTCCCCGAGCGGATCCTCGCCGATCTCACCGCTGACATGCGCACCCACTGGATTGAAGTAACGCAGCGCAGCGACCCGCCAAGGCGGTGACCGATGGGCAGCGGACGCCACGAGATCGCCGAGCAGCTGTTCGACCATCAGCTTCGAGCGGCCATAGGGATTGGTCGCCCGGAGTGGCGCATCCTCGCGCAACGGCATCGCTGTTCCTTCCCCATAGACAGTGGCCGAGGAGCTGAAGAGCAGCGTTCGCACACCGGCAGCCTCCATCGCCGCGCATAGCGCCACCGTCCCGGACACATTCACTCGGTAGTACAACAGCGGGCTACGGCCAGACTCCGCCACGGCCTTGCGCCCCGCAAGGTGCACCACCGCCGCGTACGAGCCGCGCGAAAACACAGCGGATAACGCACCGTCATCGGTAACGTCCCCCCGAATCACTTCCAAGTCGCGTCCGAGAATACGCTGCACCCGGGCGCATACTGCAGGAGAACTATTACTGAAATTATCGAGAACCACCGGATTACATCCGGCTTCAGCAAGCGCCACCACCAGGTGACTGCCGATATACCCGGCGCCGCCGGTGACCAGCACCCTGGGCCGTCCGGTCATTCAATCGGTCCCCGCAGGTTCGGCTGCTGTATAGACAGCAAAAAGCCGGGTTCCCCCGGCTCTCTGCGCGACCAGCAGGCTACGCCTTTTCATTCCTCGCCGACGGCGTCCGCCTCGATCTCGGCCTGCGGCCGATCGACCAGCTCGACATAGGCCATGGGCGCCTTATCTCCGGCACGATACCCGCACTTGAGAATGCGCAGATACCCCCCGGGACGGGTCTCATACCGCGGACCAAGTTCAGCGAACAGTTTCCCAACGGCAGCCTTGTCGCGCAGCCGATCGAACGCCAAACGCCGGTTGGCCACGCTGTCGTTTTTAGCGAGCGTGATCAGCGGCTCGGCGATCCGACGCAGCTCCTTGGCCTTTGGTAGGGTTGTACGAATCAGCTCATGATTGACCAGCGACGCGGTCATATTGCGAAATAGGGCGCGCCGGTGCGCGCTGGTGCGATTCAGTTTGCGGCCGCTGTGACGATGACGCATGGCTTGTTTTCCTCAAACGGGTGCTACCCGGCGAATCAGATACGGTTAGGCAGAGTCAGGCATTCGATTCGGATTTCAACCCGGCCGGCGGCCAGTTTTCCAAGCGCATACCGAGCGAAAGGCCCCGGGACGCTAACACGTCCTTGATCTCCGTAAGCGACTTTTTGCCCAAATTCGGCGTTTTCAACAATTCGACTTCGGTGCGTTGAATCAAATCGCCAATGTAATAGATCGCCTCGGCCTTGAGACAATTGGCCGAACGCACCGTCAGCTCGAGATCGTCTACCGGTCGCAGCAAAATCGGGTCGATTTCCGCATGGCGCTTCTCGGGCTCCGCCTGGCGATCTGCCTCAATACCGGCAAACACCGCCAGCTGCTGCTGCAAAATGGTCGCGGCGCGCCGAATCGCTTCCTCGGGACCGATACTGCCGTTGGTTTCCAGATCAAGCACCAGCTTATCGAGATCCGTGCGCTGCTCCACCCGAGCTCGCTCCACGGTATACGAGACTCGTCGCACCGGGCTGTAGGATGCATCCAGTTGCAGCTTGCCGATGGAGCGCGTCTCATCGGCGTCACTCTCCCGATTATCGGCAGGCTCATACCCGCGGCCGCGTTGCACTCGCAACACCATGTCCAGCTTGGTGTCACCGGCAATCCGACAAATCACATGCTCCGGATTATGAACCTCGACGTTCGCATCACACTGAATGTCCGCAGCAGTGACAACGCCCGGACCCTGCTTGCTCAACGTAACGCGAGCATCGTCCTTACCGTGCAAGGAGATGGACACGCCCTTCAGGTTAAGCAGGATTTCGATAACGTCTTCCTGGACCCCTTCGATCGCACTGTACTCATGCTGCACGCCATCGATTTCAACTTCGACAATGGCGCAGCCGGGCATCGAGGACAACAGGATCCGACGCAGCGCGTTACCCAGGGTGTAACCGAAGCCCCGCTCCAGGGGCTCCAGCACGATGCGCGCATGGGTGGCATCGTAAGCCGTGATATCAATGGATCGCGGCGTGAGCAGCTCGGTAGATGACGTTTGCATGGATCCTCTACTGTTGATTTGTCCGGTGGGAACAACCGGCAATTATTTCGAATAGAGCTCTACGATCAGGTTCTCGTTGATCTCACTAGGAAGCTCGGAACGATCGGGCGGCCGCTTGAACACGCCTTCCATCTTGTTCAGGTCCACCTCAACCCAATCAACCGCACCGCGCTGCGAGGCCAGCTGCAGCGCCGACTGGATGCGCAGCTGCTTTTTTGCTTTCTCACGTACCGCGATCACATCGCCCTCGGCAACCTGTAGCGACGGAATATTGACTTTGCGGCCATTGACCAGAATACCGCTGTGGGCGACCAGCTGCCTCGCCTCGGCGCGGGTTGCGCCAAAGCCCATCCGATAGACGACGTTATCCAAGCGCTGCTCCAGCAATTGGAGCAGGTTCTCCCCGGTAACCCCTTTACGCCGCGCGGCAGCCGCGTAGTAGTTGCGGAACTGCTTTTCCAACACGCCATACAGCCGGCGGACCTTTTGCTTCTCCCGCAGCTGCACGCCATAGTCGGACAGCCGTGACCGACGTTGACCGTGCGCACCCGGAATGCTGTCCGCGCGACACTTGGACTCCAGCGGACGAATCCCGCTCTTCAGGAACAGATCCGTTCCCTCGCGGCGAGACAGTTTGCAGGTGGGGCCGAGATATCTAGCCATCAGTGAATCAACCTCTAAATGCGCGAATCAGACTCGCCGTTTCTTGGGCGGACGACAACCGTTGTGAGGAATCGGAGTGACATCGGTGATGTTGGTCACCTTGAACCCCGCGTTGTTCAGTGCGCGAACCGCCGACTCGCGCCCAGGCCCCGGTCCTCTGACGCGCACATCGACCGTTTGCAACCCGTACTCTTGCGCCGACTGCGCTGCGCGCTCGGCTGCCACCTGCGCCGCAAACGGTGTGCTCTTGCGCGATCCGCGGAACCCGGACCCACCGGAGGTGGCCCAAGCCAGGGCATTACCTTGGCGATCCGTAATCGTGACGATGGTATTGTTGAACGACGCATGAATGTGCGCGATTCCATCGATCACGGTGCGCTTGACCTTTTTCTTGACGGGCTTGCTCGGTGATTTCGCCATGAGATTATTCGCTCGCTATCAACGCTTGATCGGCTTGCGCGGGCCTTTGCGGGTGCGCGCGTTAGTTTTCGTACGCTGTCCGCGCACCGGCAGTCCACGGCGATGCCGCAAGCCCCGGTAGCAGCCCAGATCAAGCAACCGCTTGATGTTCATGTTGACCTGCCGCCGCAGGTCGCCTTCGACAGAAATTCGGGCGACCGCTGCCCGCACTGCGTCCAGCTGTTCCTCACTCAAATCTCCGATGCGCTGAGTCTGCGGGATATTGGACTCTTCGCAAATTCGCTGGGCAGTCGTCCGACCGATGCCATAGACATAGGTCAAGGAGATAACCGCGTGCTTATTGTCTGGAACATTGACGCCGGCGATACGGGCCATCTAACTCACTCCGTTACTCAGGTACACCCCGCGCTGCCGCAAGGGGCGCGCTAGCCTAATGATCACGTCTTCAAAAATCAACCCGGGCATTACCCCTGGCGCTGCTTGTGCCGGGGTTCCGCGCTGCAAATGATGCGAATTACCCCGTTGCGACGGATCTGCTTGCAGTTGCGGCAGATCTTTTTTACCGACGCCCTCACCTTCATGTTTCACCTCGTGACTCAGCGGGCACCGCCGCCGTAGCTTTTCAGATTGGCCTTCTTCAATACCGATTCGTACTGATGTGACATCAGATGCGATTGCACCTGCGCCATAAAATCCATGGTCACCACCACTGCGATCAACAAGGACGTGCCTCCCAGGTAGAACGGCACGTTGAAATACACGTTGAGCACTTGCGGCAGGAGGCAGACGCCGGCGATGTAGAGCGCACCGATAACCGTCAGCCTGGTGACTACACCATCGATGTAATTCGCCGTCTGCTCCCCGGGACGTATCCCTGGCAAGTACGCGTTACCGCGCTTCAAGTTGTCGGCGACCTCCTTCGGATTGAACACCAGCGCCGTATAAAAAAAGCAGAAGAAAATAATCAACGCCGCGAAGAGCAAGTTGTGCAGCAACTGTCCCGGCCCTAGAAAAAATGCCACATCCTGCAGCCAGTCCGGCGCCCCGGCGCCTTGGCCGAACATCTGGGTCACCGTGGCGGGAAAGAGCAGCAGACTGCTGGCGAAAATCGCGGGGATTACACCCGCCATGTTCACCTTGAGCGGCAAGTGACTGCTCTGCTGCGCGTACGCGCGACGCCCTTGTTGCCGTTGCGCGTAATTAACGGTGATGCGACGCTGCCCACGTTCGATAAACACCACGAAATAAATGACTGCGACCGCGATCAACGCCACCGCCACCAACACCACGATATTCAGCTCGCCCTGCCGGGCCGACTCGAACGCCTGGCCGAGTGCCCGCGGGAGGCCGGCGACAATGCCAGCGAAAATGAGCATGGAAATGCCGTTGCCCACCCCACGTTCGGTGATCTGCTCACCGAGCCACATCAAAAACACCGCCCCGGCGACCAGCGAGGTGATGGCCGTCAGATAGAACGTCGGCCCCGCATAGTAGGCCAACCCTTGTCCGGACAGCCCGAACGCCATCCCCGCACCCTGAATCAGCGCCAATGCCACCGTCAGGTAGCGGGTCATCTGCGTCAGCTTCCGGCGGCCGGCATCCCCTTCTTTCTTCAGCTGCTCCAGCGACGGGGTCACCGCGCTCAGCAGCTGGATAATGATCGAGGCCGAAATATACGGCATTACACCCAGCGCCATGATGCTCATACGCTCCAGCGCCCCGCCAGAGAACATATTGAACATCCCCAGCAGCGTGCCTTGGTTCTGCTGGAACAAGTCCGCTACGCGGTCGGGATCAATGCCGGGAAGGGGAATATGCGTCCCGATTCGGTAGACGATGATCGCCAGCAACAGAAAGCGCAGCCGCGCCCAGAGCTCACCGAGGCCCTTCTGGTTGACCGGAAGCGATGGACGCGCCATGGTCCTTACGGTGCCTCGACCCTGCCGCCAGCGGCCTCGATCGCCGCGCGCGCGCCCTTGGTGACCGCGAGCCCACGGATCACGAGCGCGCGGCCCGGCGTCAACTCACCGGCCAGAAAGATCCGCGCCCGCTCGATACCACTGCCGATCAGCCCGGCGCGTCTGAGCGTCGTGAGATCGATCTCGTCCTCGGTCACACGGTTGAGCTCTGCCAGCCGAACCTCTGCGGTCACCCGAGCGATACGGCTGCTGAACCCATATTTCGGCAGTCGCTTTTGCAGCGGCATTTGGCCGCCTTCAAACCCGGGCCGCACGCGCCCGCCCGCGCGGGATTTCTGACCTTTGTGGCCTCGGCCACAGGTCTTGCCCAGACCGCTGCCAATGCCGCGGCCGACACGCTTCGCGGCTTTGACATGTCCCGGTGCGGGGCTCAGTGTGTTCAGGCGCATTGCGTCATACCTCCTCAACCCGGACCAAATAGTCGACCTTACGCACCATGCCGCGCACGGCCGCTGTATCTTCGACCACTACTTCATGACCGATCCGCCGCAGCCCCAGTCCCTTCAGACAGTCGCGGTGACGTTGGAGCCGCCCATGGCTGCTCTTGATCTGCACGATTTTCAACTTATCAGTCATCGCTTCATCCCACCTGCTGGCCGGAGCGTTCAGCCCAAAATATCCTCGACTCGCTTGCCGCGCCGCGCCGCCACCTGGTCGGGGGAGCGCATTTTCCGCAAGCCTTCAAAAGTCGCGCGTACCACGTTCACCGGATTGGTTGACCCATAACACTTGGCCAACACGTTTTGCACACCGGCCAACTCGAGCACCGCGCGCATCGCGCCGCCCGCAATCACGCCGGTACCATCCGATGCAGGCTGCATGTACACCCGAGATGCCCCATGCTTGGCCGCGATCGGGTACTGCAGCGTGCTGCCCTTCAGGTCGACCTCAATCATGTTGCGCCGGGCCGCTTCAATGGCCTTTTGAATCGCCAGCGGCACTTCCCGCGCCTTCCCGCGGCCGAAGCCCACACGGCCCTTCCCGTCGCCTACCACCGTCAAGGCGGTAAAACCGAAAATACGGCCGCCTTTCACCGTTTTGGCCACACGGTTCACTTCGACCAATTTCTCGATAAGGCCTTCGTTGCCGTCGTTATCTCTGGGATTCTGCTTTGCCATCATGTCGCCCTTAGAAGTTCAATCCGCCGGCTCGGGCGGCGTCGGCGAGCGCTTTGACCCGCCCGTGGTAGCGAAAACCGCTGCGATCGAAAGCCACCTGGGTCACCCCTGCATTCCGGGCCCGCTCAGCGATCAGCGCACCGACTGCCGCCGCCGCCGTAACATTCCCGGTCACCGTATTACGGAGCGTCTCATCCAGCGTGGACGCCTGCGCGACGACCTCGTCGCGCCCTTGTTCTCTACGAATCACCTGCGCGTAGATATGTTGCGCACTGCGGTGTACACACAGCCGCTGTACTCCCAATTCGCGAATCTTGGCACGAGCCCGGCGGGCGCGCCGCACCCGGGCAGTTTTCTTGTCGTTCATCGGATCACCTGCTATTTCTTTTTGGCCTCTTTGCGGCGCACCTGTTCATCGGCGTACCGCACACCCTTCCCCTTATAGGGTTCGGGCGGACGAAATGCGCGAATCTCGGCTGCGACCTGCCCCAACCGCTGCTTGTCGGCCGCCTTGAGAACAATCTCGGTCTGGCTCGGCATCTCTGCGCTGACACCCTCCGGCAGCTGATATTCAACCGGATGGGAAAACCCGAGCGACAAATTCAATTTATTGCCCTGTACCGCTGCGCGATATCCTACGCCCACAAGCGTAAGACGACGCTGAAATCCCTCGCTGACCCCGACCACCATGTTGTTGACGAGGGCGCGGGTGGTACCGGTCATGGCATGGGCGTCCCCTGACCGGCCCTTGGCGGCAAAACTCAGCGCATTATCTTCGTGCCGAATTTCCACGCCCGGGTGAACTGCCATTGACAGCTCGCCGTTGCGCCCCTTGACGACCAGAGAATCTCCGTCCAACCGCACTTCGACGCCGGTCGGGATCTGCACTGGGTATTTGGCTACTCTCGACATCGCTATGACTCGTCAGAACACCGTACACAGGATTTCGCCACCGACGCCGGCGGCTCGCGCCGCTCGGTCCGTCATCAGGCCCTTGCTCGTCGATACCACCGCGATCCCGAGACCGCCGCGCACCTGAGGCAATTCGTCCACGCCCGAATAGCGCCGCAGACCGGGCCGACTGACCCGTTTCATCTCCTCGATCACAGGCTTACCCTCGAAATACTTCAGGGTGATAGTGACCTGCTTTTTGACGTCGCCAGTTTCGGCGAAGTCACTGATGTAGCCCTCGTCCAGCAGCAGCTGCGCCACGGCCATACGCAGCTTCGAGGACGGCATCGATACCGACGGCCGCAACCTCGCCTGCGCATTGCGTATGCGCGTCAGCATGTCGGCAAGAGAATCCTGCATACTCATGGTTCGATACTCCTGTTGGGCTACCAGCTCGCCTTAACGAGCCCGGGGACATCACCGCGCATGGCCGCTTCGCGCAACTTGTTACGGCACAGCCCAAACTTGCGGTATACCCCCTTCGAGCGCCCAGTAACTTGGCACCGCCGGCGCTGCCGTACCGGGCTCGCGTCACGCGGCAATCGTTGCAGCTGCTGCTGGGCAGCCCAGCGCTCTTCGTCGGAACGCTGAGGATCCGTGACCGCCTTCTTCAACTGGGCCCGCTTTTCCGCGTATTTCGCTACCGTCTTGGTACGGCGAAGCTCGCGTTCGATCATGCATTTCTTGGCCATAACTCTCTTAACCTCTGAGCGGAAACCGGAAGGCTCGGAGCAGCGCCCGCCCCTCGTCGTCCGTACGCGCGGTCGTGGTGATCACGACGTCCAGACCTCTCAACTTATCAATCTTGTCGTAGTCGATCTCGGGGAAAATAATTTGCTCTGAAATGCCCATCGCGAAATTCCCCCGCCCGTCGAACGACTTGGCGCTGACCCCGCGAAAATCGCGGATCCGGGGGATGGCTACCGAAATCAGGCGCTCTAAAAAGTCATACATCCGCTCACGCCGCAGTGTGACCTTGCAACCGATCGGCCAGCCATCGCGGATCTTAAACCCGGCGATCGACTTCCGCGCCCGGGTGACTACAGGCTTCTGACCGGAGATCCGAGCCAGGTCGGCCATGGCGTTATCGAGCACCTTCCGATCGGCAACCGCTTCACCCACGCCCATGTTCAGCGTGACTTTGGTGATACGCGGCACTTCCATGACATTCTTGACACCCAGCTCCTCGCGCAACTGCGATACCAGCTCGGTGCGATATAGCTCTTGAAGTCTAGACATGATCATCGATCTCTCGCGTCCAGCGGCTCGCCGCTGGACTTGAACACGCGAATTTTGCGGCCGTCATCAAGGGTCCGAAATCCAACGCGATCGGGCTTGCCAGTAGCCGGGTTAAAGATCGCCACATTGGAAATCTGAATCGGCGCTTCCTTCTCAATGATGCCCCCGGGGACACCCGCCTGCGGGTTGGGTTTTTGGTGCTTCTTGACGATCTGCACGCCAGACACGAGCAGCCGGTCGTCAGCCAATATCTTGAGCACCTTGCCGCGCCGCCCTTTGTCACGACCGGCAATCACCACCACTTCGTCCTGACTACGAATCTTTTTCATCGCCACCAATCTCCCGTCGCCCTCACAGCACTTCCGGTGCGAGCGAAATGATGCGCATGAACCGCTCGCCCCGCAGCTCCCGCGTAACCGGGCCGAAAATACGGGTGCCAATCGGCGCAAGCTGGTTATTGAGCAAGACCGCCGCGTTGCCGTCAAAGCGAATCAAGCTGCCGTCCGGCCGCCGCACACCTTTACGCGTCCGCACCACGACCGCATTCATGACCTGGCCTTTTTTCACCTTCCCGCGGGGAATGGCTTCCTTCACACTGACCTTGATCACGTCACCAATCTGCGCGTAGCGGCGCTTCGAGCCGCCCAGCACCTTGATGCACATCACTCGGCGAGCGCCGCTGTTATCCGCGACGTCGAGATAGCTCTGCACCTGAATCATATGTTCTCTCCAGCTAAGGCAACCCGGCCCCTAGATCTGCACCGCGCGCTCGATCACTTCGACCAGCCGCCACGCCTTGGTGCGCGAGATCGGACGGGTCTCCGAGATCGAGACCAAGTCACCGATGCGGCATTCGTTACCCTCGTCGTGCGCCTTGATCTTGGTGGACCGTGTGACGACCTTGCCGTATACCGGGTGACGGACCCGTCGCTCGATCAACACCGTGATGGTCTTGTCCATTTTGTCGCTCACGACTCGCCCGGCGAGCGTACGCGCACTCTTCTCCACTGTCGTCTGCTCGGCCATTTAGCGTCCAGCCCCATCTTTCATTTGCTGCATCACCGTCTTGATTCGGGCGATATCCCGACGTGTCTGGCGAATCACATGATTCGCCTCAAGCTGCCCGGTCGCCTGCTGCATGCGCAGCCGAAACTGTTCGCGACGGCGCTGCAACAGCAGCTCGCGCAGCGCCTCTGGCGACTGATCACGTAGTTCACTGGCTTTCATCACATCACCGTCCGCTTGACGAAGGTCGTGGCCATCGGCAGCTTGGCGGCGGCGAGCGTAAACGCCTCCCGTGCTACTTGCTCCGGCACCCCTTCCATTTCATAAAGAACCCGACCGGGCTGAATCTGTGCCACCCAGTACTCGACGTTGCCCTTCCCTTTGCCCATACGCACTTCAAGCGGCTTCTGGGTAATGGGCTTGTCTGGAAACACCCGTATCCACACCTTGCCGCCCCGTTTGATCCGCCGTGTAATCACCCGCCTGGCGGCCTCAATCTGGCGTGCGGTCAGCCGCCCGCGCCCAGTCGCCTTCAGCCCGAACTCGCCAAAACTGACTTTGCTGCCGCGTTCGGCAAGGCCCCGGTTACGGCCCTTCTGTTGTTTACGAAATTTCGTACGCTTGGGTTGCAGCATGCCGGTCTATCCAGTCGCTCAGTTATTTCTTGCCCGCAGGTGATTCGGCGCCGGCATTGCCGAGCACTTCACCCTTGAAGATCCATACCTTGACGCCGATGATGCCGTACGTGGTCGCCGCCTCCGCGGTGGCGTAATCCACATCGGCGCGCAGCGTATGCAGCGGCACGCGACCCTCGCGGTACCATTCGGTGCGCGCAATCTCCGCGCCGCCGAGCCGCCCGCTCACCTGAATCTTGACGCCCTGGGCGCCCTGCCGCATCGCGTTTTGCACCGCTCGGCGCATCGCCCGGCGGAACATCACCCGCCGTTGCAACTGCTG
The DNA here is from genome assembly GCA_041594335.1 of Porticoccaceae bacterium. Taxonomy (GTDB): domain Bacteria; phylum Pseudomonadota; class Gammaproteobacteria; order Pseudomonadales; family Porticoccaceae; genus JAGPUQ01. Next base: position 4,133 of record JBFHML010000012.1, on the reverse strand, counting down.
CGCGACGCTTTGCGCCACGAGAGAGGCATCGAGATCCGGCTTGCGCACTTCCTCGATGTTGATGTGCACCGGCACGCCAAGCTCACCCGCAATTTGCGCCCGCAAACGATCGACATCCTCGCCCTTCTTCCCGATGACGATGCCCGGCCGCGCGGTGTGAATGGTAATTCGCGCCGACGCCGACGGTCGTTCGATCTCAATACGGCTTACCGATGCGTGCGCCAGCTTTTCCTGAATGATCCGGCGCACGCGCAGATCCGCATTGAGCTGTCGCGCGTAATTCCCTTTGTCAGCGTACCAAACCGAAGTGTGGCGCTTAACAATTCCCAGCCGAATCCCGGTTGGATGTACCTTCTGACCCATGTCCGCCCTCGCTTAGGCGTCTGCCACTTTAATGGTGATGTGGCAGCTGCGCTTGAAAATCCGGTCGGCGCGCCCTTTGGCCCGCGGCATCAACCGCTTTAGCGTCGCCCCCTCATCGACGAAGATCGTCGCCACCTTGAGCTCATCGACGTCTGCGCCTTCGTTGTGCTCGGCGTTGGCGATGGCGGATTCAAGCAGCTTCTTGATCACCGCCGCGCCTTTCTTGTTGCTGAACGACAAGAGGTCCAACGCCTCCTCGACGCTCTTACCGCGCACCTGGTCTGCGACCAGCCGCGCTTTTTGCGCGGAAATCCGCGCGCCTTTCAGCCTAGCTGCGACTTCCATCCGTACGCTCCCAATCACCGTTTCGCTTTTTTGTCCGCGATATGGCCGCGGTAGGTCCGGGTCGCTGCAAACTCGCCCAACTTATGGCCGACCATCTCCTCATTGACCAACACCGGCACATGCTGGCGCCCGTTATGCACGGCGATGGTGAGACCGACCATCTGCGGCACAATCATGGAGCGCCGCGACCAGGTCTTGATCGGCCGGCGGTCATTGCTCTCGGCGGCTACCCGCACCTTTTCCAACAGATGCAGATCGACGAATGGACCTTTTTTCAGCGAACGGGGCACGATACTTTCCTCAACTCTAGGGATTGCGCCATCAGCGGCCGCGGCGACGTACGATCAGGCCGCCGGTGCGCTTATTTTTGCGCGTCCGATAACCTTTGGTCGGCACACCCCAAGGGGTGACCGGATGCCTACCGCCGGACGTTTTGCCTTCACCACCGCCATGGGGGTGATCGACCGGGTTCATCGCGACACCGCGCACCGTCGGGCGAATGCCCCGCCAACGCTTGGCGCCTGCTTTACCCAAGGAGCGCAAACTATTGTCACTATTGGACGCCTCGCCGAGGGTCGCCCGGCACTCAGAGAGCACTTTGCGCATTTCTCCGCTACGGAGCCGCAAGGTCGCATACCGACCCTCACGCGCCACCAGCTGGGCGGAAGCTCCGGCGCTACGCGCAAGCTGGGCACCTTTGCCGGGCTTCAACTCCACGCAGAACACGACGCTACCAACCGGGATATTGCGCAGCGGCAAACAGTTGCCGACCTTGATCGGGGCATGGGACCCGGACAACACCTGGGCGCCGGCCGCCAGCCCCTTGGGGGCAACAATGTAGCGACGCTCACCGTCCCGATAGCACAGCAGCGCGATGTGCGCCGTACGGTTCGGGTCGTACTCCAGCCGCTCCACCACGGCGGGCACACCGTCCTTGTCCCGACGAAAGTCAATGACGCGGTAATGCTGCTTGTGGCCGCCGCCCCGATGTCGAACGGTAATCCGTCCGGCGTTGTTACGCCCGCCCTTGGCGGTTTTGCGCTCGAGTAGCGGACCGTAGGGCGCGCCCTTGTGCAGCTCGGGCGACACCACGCTGACGACGAACCGTCTGCCCGGGGAGGTCGGTTTTCTCTTGATGACTGCCATGGCCTACCCCTTACTCGACCGCAGTGAAATCGATGTCCTGCCCTTGCGCGAGGCGCACATAGGCCTTTTTCCAGTCGGACCTGCGGCCTACACCGAACCGTGTCCTGCGCTGTTTGCCCTTGACGTTCAACACCCGAACGCCTTCGACGCGAACCTTGAAGAGCTCTTCCACCGCCGCTCGTATCTCCGGCTTGGTGGCGTCAGCCGCAACGCGCAGCACCACTTGATTGCCGGCGTCCGCGACGTTGGCCGCTTTCTCCGAGAAGTGCGGCGCGGACAGTACCTGAAATACGCGCTCAGCCCTCATCCCAGCACCTCCTCGATCTTCTTCACCGCAGGCACCGTCATCAGCACCTTTTCGTGGCCGATCAATCGCACCGGATCGACTGCAGCGACATCGCTGACATCGACGCGATGCAAATTCCGGGACGACAGCCAGAGATTCTCGCTAACCTCTTCGGTCACGATGAGCACGTCGCTCAGACCCAGGGCCGCCAGCTTGCCGCATAGCTCCTTGGTTTTTGGCTGCGTTACCGCGAAGTCATCCACTACGACCAATCGCCCTTGCCGGGCGAGCTCAGAAAGAATCGCGCTCAGCGCCGCGCGATACATCTTGCGGTTGAGCTTTTGCGCGTGATCGCGGGGCTTCGCCGCAAAGGTGGTCCCCCCGGAGCGCCACAGCGGGCTGCGAATAGTGCCTGCGCGCGCGCGGCCGGTACCCTTTTGCCGCCACGGCTTGCGACCCCCGCCAGACACTTCCGACCGGCTCTTCTGGGCCTTGGTGCCCTGACGCGCCCCAGCGAGATAAGCCGTGACCGCTTGATGCACCAGATCTTCGTTAAACTCCCTCCCGAAGGTCGCATCGGACACTTCCAGAGTGGCGCCGTTTCCGGTTGAACTTGCAATGGCCAATTCCATGATCGGACTCCTCAGGCCTTGGCTTTGCACGCGAAACGCACGATCAGATCCCCGCCGTTGGCACCGGGAACCGCCCCCTTCACCAGCAACAGGTTGCGTTCGGCATCGACGCGCACGACTTCGAGGTTCTGCACGGTGACCCGCTCGGCCCCCATGTGTCCCGCCATCTTTTTGCCCTTGAACACTCGCCCCGGCGTCTGGTTTTGGCCAATGGATCCGGGCGCACGGTGCGACAGCGAGTTGCCGTGGGTGGCATCCTGGGTGCTGAAATTCCACCGCTTCACAACGCCGGCAAAACCTTTACCTTTGGACGTACCGCTCACGTCGACCATCTGACCGGCCTCAAAGCGCTCGACGGTGACCACACCACCGGCCTCGAGCCCCTCGAGCTCCGCATCGGAATCAACCCGAAATTCCCACAGCCCCCGCCCGGCCTCTACGCCGGCCTTGGCGAAATGGCCGGCCTGCGGCTTGGGCACACGATGGGATTTACGCGCGCCGGCGGTGACCTGCAAGGCGTGGTAACCGTCTGCGGCAGCAGACTTGACCTGAGTGATGCGGTTCGGCTCCACCTCGATCACAGTGACCGGGATAGAGGCGCCATTGTCAGCGAAGATCCGCGTCATACCGCACTTGCGGCCGACGACTCCGATACTCATTTTGTAACCTCTCGGTGTATGGGGCTGTTACCCGCTATGGCCGCCCATTGCAGAGCGTCACACAGCCGGCCCACGGCCGGCCAGGCTTTCTTTGTTATCCCAGGCTGATCTGCACTTCCACCCCTGCCGCCAGATCCAGCTTCATGAGCGCATCAACCGTTTTCTCGCTGGGCTCCAGGATATCGAGCAGCCGCTTATGGGTACGAATCTCGTACTGATCACGGGCATCTTTGTTTACATGCGGGGAGATCAGCACCGTAAAGCGCTCGTTGCGGGTCGGCAACGGAATCGGCCCCCGTATCTGCGCACCAGTGCGCTTGACCGTCTCGACGATCTCTCGCGTCGAAGCATCGATCAAGCGATGATCAAATGCTTTGAGACGAATTCTTATCCTTTGGCCCTGCATGAACTTTTTACTCCGACCAACTACCGGCCGACGCGGCCAGGAACCTAGCGAAAAAGAGGCGGCATTCTAGGGGCGGCCCCGCCCAGTGTCAACCAAAATCTTTGTTCTACGGCAGATCCGCACGCCGGGGCTCGCCCGGCGTGCGGATTTCGCGATCACTCGAGGATTTTGGCGACGACGCCAGCGCCCACGGTACGGCCGCCTTCGCGGATCGCAAAGCGCAGACCGTCTTCCATCGCAATCGGCGCAATCAGCGTCACCGTCATCTGAATGTTGTCGCCAGGCATCACCATCTC
>JBFHML010000011.1:0-56144 GCA_041594335.1 Porticoccaceae bacterium | reverse complement strand
TCGACGCCGGCAATGATCGAAAAGGCGATGGCCTCGGGGATGAGGGCCAGGGCGACGACGAGGCCCGCCAGCAGGTCGTTGCGGACGTTGGAAAGCCAGTCCTGACGCAGGGATTTCATCATTCTTCCATTCCGTATCGGGTTGCCAGCCGGCGGCGGCAGTCGGGGCGGACGCAAGCGCGTCTTCCCGGTCAACGGAACAGCGAATGAATCCCGAGTGATCCGGGGCCAGCAAGACGCCGTGAATCGGACGTGCAGCCTCGTGCGAGTGTGGTGTGCGGTCGAAGCCGGCTCGCAGCGAGAAAGAGGCCTACACGGTGTGGAACTCCGATCGTTGCTGGCTAGCGCCCGTGGGGGCGCGATTCTATGTCGTTTGTGGCGAGGCAGCAATGTCGGCGGTTTCCAGCCTGTCGTGACAATCTAGCGTTGCCCTTGGAGTTAGGCCGCCATCGCCGACGGTAGCGTCTCTCGCAGCCGCCAGGCCACAACCAGCCCAGACCCGAAAGTGATCGCAGCGACCGCCGAGGCGGTCACGGCTCGCTGCGGTTGTGACTGGGCGGGCGACGGCCTGCGCGGCGGGCAAGGGCATTTATTAATCCGGGGTTGTCACCCGTTGTACCTCGGTCGCCGCTCGATCAGACCGAGCACGGCCGATCGTGTTCAGGGCGTCGGCTGTTCCTCGGTTTTGATTGACGGTATCTCGATGCGCTCCTCGACGCTAGCACCGCCGATCAGCTCGACGGCGCGGTCGGCGGCGTCCTGGAAGGGTTCGATCACCAGGTCGGCACCTACCTGGAGCAGGGCTTCGGTGTCCTCGGTTCGGTGGGAGGTGACCGCGATGCGACCACCGAAACCGGCACTCCGTGCCAGCTGGATCAGCGTGGTGCGCGTATCGTCATGAGTAATACCGGGGCCATGACTGGGCATGGAGGACACCAGCCAGTGGGCGCTGGACAGTGGCAGTTCGGCGAGGAACTCCGGATCGGTGGCGTCGCCATAGCGGGTGTCGATTCCCAAGCCGCGACAGCGCCGCACCGCCTGGGGGTTGAAATCCACGCCCAGCACCCGTTCCCCGCGCCGCTGCAGGCGTACGGCAATCGCCGTGCCGAACCGTCCCAGCCCGAACAGGATCACCTCTGGGTGGTGACCGGCGAGATCCTCATCTTGGCCGTGCTCCCGCGGGGTGTTGCGGCGCTCGAAGATGCCCAGCAGCGGCTCGCACCAGGCGTAGATCGGGTGCGAGTAGGTGATCATGTAGGTGGACAGGGCGATGGTCACCAGGCCGACTAGGGTCACCAAGCCCAGCGCGTCCGGCTCGACATGGCCGAGGGCGACCCCCATGGCGATGAAGATCAGCGAGAACTCACTGATCTGGGCCACGGTGAGGCCGGCCAGAAAACCGGTCCGCTTGCGGTAGCCCATGGCGCCCATGATGGCGAGCACGATCAGCGGATTGCCGATCAGCACGAACAGCGAAAACACCAGAGCGGCGGGCAGGTTGGCGCCCAGCAGGGACAGATCGAGCGCCGCCCCCAAGGCGATGAAGAAAAACAACAGTAGGAAGTCGCGCAGCGGCGCCAGCCGTGCCGCGATGGACTCGCGATAGGGGGTCGAAGCCAGGGAAATGCCTGCCAGCAGGCCGCCCACCTCCTTGCCGAGCCCGATGAAATCGCCGATTGCCGCGAACAGGGCGGCCTGGGCGACGGCGAAGATCACCAGTAGCTCCGGCGCCCGTGCCAGCCGCTCGGTCAGCGGCGTGGCGATATGGCGCACGAACAGCATCACTAGCGCCACCAAGCCGAGCCCCGCGGCCAGCACGCGGAGGATGTCGCCGCCGCCGTGGCCTTCGGCGGTGCCGATGCCGATCGCGGACAGCACGATCATCGCCAGCACCACCACCAGGTCCTGCACGATCAAAAAGCCCAGCGCAATCTGGCCGTGCAGGGCGTCGATCTCGCGCTTGTCCGACAACAGCTTGACGATGATGATGGTGGACGAAAAGGTCAGCGCCACGGCCACGTACAGGCTGGTGACTGGGCTCAGCCCGAGGGCGAGGCCGATCAGGTAGCCGAACAACGAGGTGAAGGCCACCTGCCCAAGCCCGGTCGCTAGTGCCACAGGCCCCAGGGAACGGATCAGCTTCACATCGAGCTTGATGCCCACCAGAAACAGCAGCACCGCGATGCCGAGCTCGGCGAGCAGGTCGATCTGGTCGTTGGAACGCACCACGTCCAGTCCCGACGGGCCGGCGAGCAGTCCAACAGCGATGAAGCTGACGATCAGCGGCTGGCGCAGCGCGGTCCCCAGCAGCCCGATGCCGGCGGTCAACACCAGCAGCACGGCAATCTCGCCGAAGGCTGTGTGGATGACCTCTTCCATGGGACCTCCTGGCTTGGAAGACGATGCTCCTCTGGCAGGAGGTTTTGCACGTCGTGGATTTGATTATTGTGTGATTATCGGGTGTGCGGCAAGATCGTTAGCGGCGAGCGCGAACGCACAGGTGATCGTCCTCAATCGCCGACCGGAGTTCCGTTCTTGGTACAGTGACCGGGTGAGCTTCAGCCAAGGGCTTGGGTAGTTGCTCGGACATCGCCGTGACTGGCCTAAGATCCTGTGGATTGCCCAGGAAACCCGCAAACTCCCTACACCGACTTAGAGGAGAGTTAAGCATGCCGGCACCGCTGACGCTCATGGTCGCAACGGACTTGTCGGAGCGGTCCGACCGCGCCTTGCGGCGCGCCACGTTGATCGCCCGGGAAGTTGGTGCCAGGTTGTCCTTGATTCATGTGATCGACGAAGATCAGCCTCGCCGGATCATTGAAGCCGAGCGGAACAGCGCTTCGGCCATCTTACATGAGCAAGTCTCTACCCTGCGCGAAATGGACGGCATTTCCTGTACGAGCCGCGTTGTCATCGGAACGGTTTTTGGCGGTATCGTTCAAGCGACGCGCGAAGAGTCGCCGGCTGTGCTGATCATCGGTCCCCACCGCCGACAGGAGTTGCGGGATCTGTTTAGGGGCACTACTGCCGAGCGGACCATCCGCGAGGTCTCCTGTCCCGTTCTGATGGTCAATGGCCCGCCAGCTGCGCCGTACCGAAAATGCATGTGGACCACCGACTGCTCGGACGGTTCGCGGCGAGCGCTCGATACAGCTTATTCACTCGGCATCGCCCCGGGCACGACTTCATCCTTGATCTATGTCTTTGATGCGCCGGTCTTGCGGCTGGCTATGAGCTACACGTTGCCTGAGGATGAAAAAGCCGACTATCTTGAAGATGAGAGTAGGGAAGCGATGCTCCATTTGATCGAATTCTCTGCGAAGCTATCGGTCAAACAACCCCATCTGATCGTGCGGCAAGATCAAACCACTCCGGCTTCGGAGATTCTGGCCGCAGCCAAGGAGTTGTCGTCGGATTTGATTGTGGTTGGCACACGCGGCGCCAGCGGGTTTACGCGGCTGATCTTGGGCAGCGTCGCCGAGGACGTTCTGCGTCGAGCGCGCTGTGATGTATTAGCGGTGCCACCCGGAAACCGTGGATGAGTCGCGGTCGCGCGGATTGTTGATGGTGCGATACCTTTAGTTAAGGGGAGGTGAATAAGCAGATCTGAGAAGGCCTTTCTGGCCTCGCCGCGGTCATTGGGGTCAAGCGCTGCTTTCTGGCGCCGAATCTGCGTGTTTTGACCGTTTCCTCACCGTTGTAGACGCTATGTCCCCGTCGCTGGCCATTGAGGCCGGCGCGTCATCACGGCGCTCTCGGACATTGTTCGGCGCCGAAAGCTTCGATGGATTCTCCGCCGTACCTGCGGCTCGTGCAGGCCCCGTTGCACCACCGGCATAGAGCCCGTACCTCTCGTGCAGGAAGTGGATCCGCACCATTGTCGCCAGCGGAGAGAGCAGCCGCCCGGGATGATCGGTCTTTGGCTCGACCGGTTTGACTCGCGCACGGGGATCTTTGGGGGCACCGCCTTGGTGAGCGCGCGCAGACGGTCCGGCCAAGACATGGGGTTTTCGTCTACCATAGCGGCGCTTGCCGTCCCTGAGTTGGTGTAGGGGCGAGATTGATTTTCCTCACCGAGAGAGAGCCGTTCATGAAAGTGACCTCCCTGGGCATCGCATCTTTGCTGGGTGTCTGTGCGCTGTTGCATTCCGGACCGACCGTAGCCGCGGATTTGAAGATTCCCGCCGGCGCTACGCATACCCTGGATCGCGCGCTGGCAACTGCGCGCTTTGGCACCTGGATTTTGGGCGATGGCGCGACCCTGGTGTTGCCCGCAGACGTTGAGAGCTGGCGGTGGGAAGTCGAGCGTGCGGAAATTGGTGCCGGTGTGAGAATCCTCGGAGCGGGAGCTTCGGGAGATGCCGGCGACGATGGCGATAGTGTCACCGGGCAGGTCGGTGATTGCCGAGACGGCGCGCCCGGGCGACCGGGTGTGGAGGGCCGTGCGGGCGGTCAGGGCGCCGACCTGGACCTGCGCATGGGGATAGCTGCCTTGGGCTCTCTCACCATCGAGGTTCCTGGCGGTGACGGCGGGGATGGCGGGGACGGCGGTCGTGGTCAAGATGGCGGCGATGCCAGAAAATGTCCCGGTGGGGATGGTGGTGCCGGTGGCCGTGGCGGTGACGGTGGTGCTGCCGGTGACGGTGGCGATGTGCGCGTTCGGTACTATCAGGTTTCCGGAGCGGAACTGTCAGCGGATCCCGGTGTTGTTATCGATGTCGTAGCCAGCCCTGGAAAGCCCGGCGATGGTGGGCGTGGCGGTGTCGGAGGAGAAGGCGGGGAAGGTGGTTATATACAGATGCGCACCTTGGCGGGCGGACAGAAATGGGTGCCCGGTGGTGATCGTGGGCCCGCGGGAACGCCGGGGGCGAATGGATCCCTGGGCCGTGAAGGGCGTGTGGTCATTGAGTCCGATGTGGACCGCAGGCTCGATCGGTTGCTGGAAGCGGGAGGTGCGCCGGTGCCGCCAGCGACCGATAGATTGCAGGAGCTCGAGCGGGAGCTGGAGCGCATGCGCCAGCGGCTGGAAGTTCTTGAGGGGGAAGCCTCAAATTAGGCTGGATACGGTAGCGCGGACGGGCAGGCGCACCATGATGGTGCGTGCTGCTCGGTTCTGGGGCAGATGAGGCGTGCAGGTGCGATTCCCTGGTTCGCCGCTGGGACACGGGGTGCCCCTGCTGTCGCGCAAGCGATGGCTTGTGCTCCCCATCGTTTAACTGATTGATTTTTCAATTTAATTGTTCTTTTTCTGGCGTCCTCGGTGGGGTGTGATTCGGCGGCTGGCCATGGCCGGCGACTGCCGCCGGTGTCCACTCGGCGAGCGTCCGAGATTTCCCGTTCCGCGTCTTTGTCAAAAAACCTTCACATAGAAGTCCTCTGATCACCCGTCTGCCCGATTGTTGGCATGGGAAGTGCTTTGCATCCAGTGCGAAAGCACAGTGGAACCTACCGAGGGTTCCCTTTCCAATGCACAAGAGGGAAAACCTATGTTGAGCAAGACTACCCATTTCATCCGCACTGGCGTTGCAGCGGCCGTGGTGGGCGGCATTTTGGCAGCCGCTCCCGCGGCGCATGCCGCGGGCGAACTGTCGGCATCGGCCTCAGTCGCCAATATGTATCTGTGGCGCGGCCTCGATTTGGGTGACGGCAGCGCTGCGGTTTCCGGTGATCTCACCTACAGCATCGGCGGTGCCTATGCTGGGATTTGGGTCAGCAGCGGCGACGATGCGCTCGGCAACGAATACGACTATTACGTCGGCTACGGCGCGGAAATGGGCGACTTTTCCTTCGATATCAGCCTGTGGAACTACAACTATTCCGACAACGGCTTGGCCGGTAAGGGCTTTGATGTTTCCGACGATACCACCGGCGAATTGAGTGAAATCATCACCACCGTCGGCTACAAAGGTGTGAGCTTGTCGTACTACGACAATATCGCTGGGGCTACCGGTTATGAGTACTGGACGCTCAGTGGCGGCATCGGTCAGGTCAGCCTCACGGTCGGTTTTCATGATCCCGAAGGAAGTGACAGCAATGACATGACCCACGTCGACCTGTCCTACGCGTTTAACGACAACATTTCTTTTACCGCTAGCAAAATAGTCGATCAGGATCTGGACAAAGATGACGCAGGCTCTTTCGACGAGGACCTCAAGTTCGTGGTCTCCTATTCGCTGCCCATCGAAATCTGAACAGATACTCTCCTCCACCCCCCCCCTTGGGCGCCGGTTTTCCCCGGCGCCTTTTTTATTTATACCGAGCGCTTGCGTCGCCGCGTCTCGGGCATCGGCTTCGAGATGCGGTGACAGCGGGCAGGTATGATAGGCACGGATCCCAGTTGGCAGTGTCCGTAGGGATCCGATGTATTAGCGACGCACAGCTTCAGGGTTGGAGGACGCGTGACCGACAAGCAGCATTCTCGGCAAACATCCGGACCTTCCGGATCAGGTGGCGATGACAACGGGGAAGGGGTGATTCTGGCTCCTTGGGAGCGTGCTTTTGACCGTCTGTTGACGCCTTTCGAGGAGTTTATCCACCGGCAGACCACGGGCGGAATCGTGTTGATGAGCACGACGTTGCTGGCCTTATTGCTCGCCAACTCTGCTCTGGCCCCACTCTATCAGCATGTCGTGCATCTGCCCGCGAGTCTCCAGCTTGGCAACTGGGGACTTGAGAAAACGCTACACCACTGGATCAACGACGGCCTGATGGCACTGTTTTTCTTTGTGGTCGGGATGGAGTTAAAACGGGAAGTTCTGGTCGGTGAGTTGGCCCGTCCCAGCCATGCCGTGCTGCCGATCGTCGCCGCCCTAGGAGGCATGGTGGTGCCGGCATTGATCTACGCCTTGTTCAATGGCGGCAGTGTGCCGCAGGAGCGGGGCTGGGGTATCCCCATGGCCACCGATATTGCGTTTTCCTTGGGGGTGGTGGCGTTGCTCGCCGGTCGCGTGCCCCGGGCGTTGATTACTTTTCTGGTCGCGCTGGCCATCGTCGACGACCTGGGGGCGGTGTTGGTGATCGCGGTGTTCTATACCGAGAACATCGCACTGGATTGGTTGGCCGCGGCGGCAGGGGTGGTGGCCTTGCTGATGGTGTTCAACCTCGCTGGCATTCGCCGCACCATGCCTTACTTTCTCGTCGCGGTCGTGCTCTGGTACGTGCTGCTCAAATCCGGGGTGCACGCGACCTTAGCGGGGGTCATCGGGGCGTTTACCGTGCCGGCTCGCCCCCGCTATGACCCGGAGGCTTTCAGTCGGCGCGTGCGGGCGCTGATGCGGCAGTTCGACCGCAGCCATCGGCCGGACGCCAGCATTCTGACCAACGATGAATTACGCGCCATCGCTCAGGCGCTCGGCAATGGCGCGCTACAGGTGCAGGCGCCGCTGCAGCGGCTCGAACACCTCTGGCATCTGCCTGTTGCTTTCCTGGTAGTACCGGCATTTGCGTTATTTAACGCGGGAATCCCGCTGCAAGGCAGTGACTGGAGCGCGCTATTGCGCGATCCCGTTGCCCTGGGCACCGGCTTGGGTTTGGTGGTTGGCAAATTGATCGGGGTTACCGGTGCCGTTTGGTTAGCGTTGCGGTTCGGGATTGGCGAACTGCCGACCGGGACCCGATTTGTGCAGATCCCAGGCGTTGCGCTGCTCGCGGGTATCGGCTTCACCATGTCGATTTTTATCAGCGAGCTCGCCTTTCGAGAGGCGCCGCAGAGCCTGCTCCTGGCCAAGACGGGCGTGCTGTTCGGCTCACTGGTCGCCGGTGTGGCCGGGTACCTTTGGTTGCGATGTACTGCCGAGGCAGCCCCCGGTGAGGGTTCGGTGGCGGGCTTAGCGCAGCGGCCACCCGATCCATAGCACGATCAGGGTGGTGACGCCGACCACCACCTGCATGGGAATGCCGGCGCGCAGAAAGTCCGTGAACCGGTAATTCCCAGGGCCGTAGACCATGAGATTGGTCTGATAGCCAATGGGGGTCGAGAAACTGGCGGAAGCGGCCATCATGACGGCGAACACAAAGGGCTCGGCGTTGAGTTGAGCACTCTCGGTAACCGCCAGAACCGTGGGCAACATCAGCATGGCGGCGGCATTATTGGTGATGATCTCCGTGAGCAAGGTCACGGTGATGTAGGTCATCGCCAACAGCAGCCACGGACGATCGCCGCTCAAGGAGAGGAAATAGTTGCCGATTGCCGCGGCAGCACCGGTTTTCTCGAGTGCTGCGCCTAGGGCAAAGGCGGCGGCGATGGTGATGATGACCTGAAGATCGAGGCTTTTCTCGGCCTGGCTGATCGAGCAGCAACCTGTCAGCAACATGGCGCCGGCGCCGATCAATGCAGCATTGAGCATGCTGATCCAGCCGGTTCCGGCGGCTATCACCAGGGCTAACAGAATCCCCCAGGATAGATAGGCGCGCTCGTGCCGCGGCTGCTCGGTGTCCAGATCATTGATCAGCAGAAAGTCCTTGGTATAGCGTTGGCGGCTGACGAAGGCCGGGCGCGCCTCCAACAACAAAGTATCTCCGGCCTCAAGCTCGATGCTGCCGAGGTTCCCGGGGACCCGTTCACCGTTGCGGGCGACCGCCAATACTGCGGCGCCGTAACGATCTCGGAATCGGGAGTCCCGGATGGCATGACCAACCGCATCGCAGTGCGGAGAAACCACGGCTTCGACGAGTCGTCTCTCGGCGCGTTCGGTTGCCAGCGGTCCTTCGCTGTGGCTGTCGTTGTTCTCTTCGACGGAAGGGATAATCCCATTGATCCGTAGTAAGTCAGAGATGGCCTGGGTGTCGCCCGCGAATACCAAGCGGTCGCCGCCGCGCAATTTCTCTTGGGACGGTACTGCGGTCACGATATTGCCGTCGCGCTCAATCTCGACCAGATACACGCGACGTAGGTGGCGCAGGCCGGCCTCTTCGACGGTTTTGCCCACCAAGGGGCCACCCGGGGCCACGGCCACTTCCAGCGTAAATTCGCGGAGGTTCGCAAAGGGCGTTTTCTCTTTGCGATCCGGCAGCAGGCGGGGAAAGGACAGTAACAAGAACGTCAATCCGACCAGCGCCACGGGGATACCCAGTGGGGTGATGTCGAACAGGCTGAATCCCGGTTTGCCGGTGAGAACTTCGTATTGACCATTGACCACCAGGTTGGTGCTCGTGCCCAGCAGGGTCAGGGTCCCGCCGAGGATCGCGCTGTAGCTCAGGGGAATCATGAGTTTGGAAGGCGCCACGCCGATGCGTCGAGACCAGGCATGCAATGCCGGAATCATCGCGGCCACCAGTGGGGTGTTGTTGAGCAGGCCGCTGAGCGCGGTCACCGGGGCCGCGATGCGCAGCTGCGCCCGGCGGACGGACGTGGGATTCCCGAGCAGCCGGTTGACCAGCAGGTCGATGCCTCCGGAGGCATCGAGTCCGGCGGCGACGACGAACATCGCGGCAACGGTGATCAGCCCTGGGTTGCTAAAACCGGCCAGCGCCTCCCCAGCACTGAGTACGCCGCATAGGCTCAGTACAGTAAGCGCGGCCATCATCACGAGGTGGGGGCCAAGACGTGTCACGATCAGCGTCACCAATACCGCCAGCGTCAAGCCGATGGCGAACCATGCCTGCCATTCCATGTCCGCTGCTCCTGGGATTGATACGCGCACGATGGCGCAGCATAGCGCCTGTCGTTAATTTGAAAAACACATTGATAGGGCCGCTTTTTAGAATTTTTTTGCATATAAGTGTGCGCCGTTGGTGGGTCGTCACCACGTGAGCCGTGCGTTGTCCTGCCCATGTGCGGTATCTTGTCGCCAACAAGAACAACGTGGATTCGGAGAATGGCCATGGTGAACCTGCGCACTGCCACATCGGAACAGATGGCAAAAATCATTCCTTGGCTCAAGGTGTTTTCCCGTATCAATGAGAAGATCTATCGGTGGAGCAACGGCCGCGTGATGGGAAAGCTGAATGGCCACGAAGTCTGTTTGGTAACCATGACCGGCGCCAAGTCGGGCGCTAAGCGCACGGTGCCGCTGATGTATGTCCCCTATCGGGAAGGGGTTATTTTGGTGGGCTCTCAGGGCGGTGCGCCGACAAGCCCCGTGTGGGTCAACAACCTATTCGCCAATCCAGATATCGAAGTGCAGTACCGTGATAAAAAAATGGCGCTGCAGGCGCGTCACGCGAGCGCCGAAGAGAAAAAGGCGGTGTGGCCGGTCTGCTGTCAATACTACCCCGACTACGAGCTCTACCAACAACGCACCGACCGCGATATCCCAGTGTTTATTTGCGAGCCGCGCTGAGCGAGGATCGACCCGGGGCAAAAAAGCCGAGGCAACGTGCGGCTCAGGTGGACCGCAATGCCCCGGGTTTCGTATCGACATGACTCCACTGGGCAAGGAGCAAGCCGATGATCATGGCGGGTACAAAGACCAGTGTTTGGAGGTGGCCGTAGCTCAATCCCGCCAGCGCTGGCCCCGGACAATAACCTACCAGGCCCCAACCGACCCCAAAGATCACCGCGCCGGTCAAGAGGCGGGCGTCGATGTCGCTGCGTGCCGGCAGCGAGAACTGCGCGGCCAATCGGGGTTTGGGAGAGCGGAAGACCCACTGATAGCCCAGGGTTGCCACCACTAGGCCGCTACCCATGACAAAGGCGAGTGTCGGATCCCAGGCGCCGAACACGTCCAAAAAGTTCTGCACTCGGGTGGTGTTGGTCATTCCGGAGATGGCCAGCCCCGCTCCGAAGAGCAGTCCGGAGCAGAGTGCCGACAGCGCGATTTTCATGATCGATTCCTCAGAGAGGGAGCCAGCGCAGCGCGGTGACGGTAGCTATGCCAGCCGCCATAAAGGTCAGGGTGGCAACCACAGAGCGTTTGGAGAACCGGGAAATGCCGCAGATACCATGGCCGCTGGTGCAGCCCGACCCCACCCCGGTGCCCAAACCGACGATGAGTCCCGCCGCTGCGGCCAAACCGATGCCGGCCTGGGGTTCCGGCGCTTTCAGGTCGGGAAAGACCAGCGCCGGCAGGGCACCGCCGAGCACCAAACCGAACACAAAAAGCCAGCGCCACAAACGCTGGTGAGCGGGTTGGTGAAACGCACCGGCCAGGATGCCACTGACGCCGGCGATACGGCCGTTGAGCGCCATCAGCAGGACGGCGGCGGCGCCGATCATGGCGCCGCCGACCGTGGCAAGAACAAAAGGATGCATGGGCAGTACCTCCCGTATGCTGCGACCGTTTCGCTAGGCGGCCCGGCCCGTTGAAAGGAAGACGACGATTCCACTATATTAGCCAATCAAAGATTAGCAGTTCTTGATAAACCGTGAATAGCCCTTTTTTGCACAGCGAAGTGAGGAGCTGGTGTGGCCGGAGCAGCAGAAGGAGTCGATGTTCGCGCCCTGGCGCGTCATGCGGCAGCGGCGGAAGTTGTGCTCAAGGCGATGGCGAATCGGAACCGTTTGATGGTGCTGTGCGTATTACACGAAGGCGAATTCTCTGTCGGCGAGTTGAACGCCCGGATTCCACTCAGCCAGTCGGCGCTGTCCCAGCATTTGGGCACTTTGCGCCGGGCTGGTTTAGTGACCACGCGTCGGGATGCGCAGACGGTGTACTATCGACTGTGTGAGACGATCGCCGGTGCTGTCATCGCCGTGTTGCATGCCCACCTCTGTGCGCGCGAGTCGGTCAGTTGAAGCTGTGTTCCGGGCGCGGAAAGTGGCCGCTACGCACCGCCTCCGCATAAGCGCGTAGCGCCCCGAGGATATCGCCGGCGTCGGTGAGAAAATTATGCGCAAATTTAGGAATGCGCGCAGAGATGCCCAGCAAATCCTGCAGTACCAGTACTTGTGCGTCGGTGTCGGGGCCCGCGCCAATACCAATCACCGGGATCGACAGTTCGGTGCTAACGCGTGCGCCGAGATCCCGCGGCACGCATTCTAGTACCAGGAGGCTGGCGCCGGCCTCCTCCAGTTGGCGGGCGTCCTGCAGGATTTGGTCGGCCTCACCCGGACCGCGCCCCTGAACCCGGTAGCCGCCGAATTTGTTGACCGACTGCGGTGTCAGGCCTAGGTGTCCGCACACGGGGATCCCCCGCTCGCTGAGCATGGCGACCGTGGTGGCTAACCAGGCACCACCCTCGAGCTTGACCATCTGTGCTCCGGCCTGCATCAACGCCGCGGCGTTCCCCAGCGCTTGTTCGGGCGTGGCGTAGGCCATAAACGGCAGGTCCGCGATCACGAAGGATTTGGTGCTACCCCGGCACACGGCGCCGGTGTGGTGGAGCATATCGGCCATGGTGACAGGGACCGTGCTGTGGTAACCCAGAACGACGTTGCCCAGCGAATCGCCCACCAATAGCACTTCGATGCCCGCAAGCTCGGCGAGCCTTGCGAAGGTGCTGTCGTAGGCGGTGACTACGGGAAATTTGTCGCTCCCTCGCTTGAGTTCATTGAGGGTGTTGATCGTGATGTTCTTCATGATGGCGTGCGTCCGAGCCGTCAGGACGGCGGATTGTATTGCGGGTTGTAGTAGTGGCGTCCATTTTTAATGCCGAGCAAATATTCCACCAGTTGCTGATAATCCCGATCGCTGTCGGCAAGGTCGATATCTCTGGTGTTGACGATCAGCAGTGGCGCTTCGTCGTAATAGTGAAAAAACTGCGTATAGGCTTCGTTGAGGCGTTCCAGGTAATCCAGCGCAATCACCTGCTCTGCGACCACGCCGCGTTTGTGAATGCGGGTCAATAGGGTCTCTGGGGGGGCCTGCAAATAGATCACCAGGTCGGGGCGGAGCTTGTCGAAAGTAAGTTGGTCGTAGACCTGCTGATAGAGGCGAAACTCCTCGTCGTCGAGAGTGACGCGGGCGAATAACGGATCTTTGTCGAGCAGGAAATCGGCGACTCGACGTGGCCGAAACATGTCTCCTTGGCGCAGCTGACCGATTTGCCGGGTGCGTTGAAAAAGAAAATAGAGTTGGGTGGGCAGCGCATGGAGCCCGGGGTCCCGGTAGAATCGCTCTAGAAAAGGATTGTCGTCCACGTCTTCGAGCAGCAGGTCGTAGCCCAGGGTGGCGGCAAGGCGGCGCGCGAGCGACGTCTTGCCGACGCCGATGGGCCCCTCGATCGCGATGAATCGGGGCAGGGCCTCGTGATCTTGCATCGGTTGATTGTCGAGGACTGAATCCGTCACGGTGACTCCCGGCTGCAGAGGCGGACAATACCGTCGAGGCCGACCGCTGCCAACAACTCGGCGATGGCGACGCCATTAGGCAGTCGTAACTGCGGATCCAGGTCATGCAGCGGCGCGAGAACGAAATTGCGCGTGGCGAGCCCTGGATGGGGGAGGGTCAGTTCGGGCGTTGCAGTACAGTATGCGCCATACAACAGGATGTCGAGGTCGAGTGGTCGCGGTGCCCAGCGTTTGTCGCGTACCCGCCCTCGGGCGTCCTCCATTTGCCGTAATAGGTGCAGTAGGGGCAGCGGGCGGAGCGCCGTACTCAACCGGACGGCGGTATTGATGTAATCGGGCTGGGGTGGCCCTAGAGCCCGACTTCGATAGCGGGGGGCGACCGCTTCGAGGCGGGATTCCGGTAACCTGGTCAGTGCGTCGATGGCCCAGTCGATCTGCCTCTCCGGGTCGCAGAGGTTTGCCCCCAGGCCGATGTAACAGGTTTCTGTCATTGCGAACTGGATGGTTTTCTTCCGCGGCGCCGGCGCCGCCGCCGCGGCGGCTGCAGCTCGGCGACCATGGCTTCGCGTGTCGGCTCGGTCGCTGCTTGAAAATCGGTCCACCATTTGCCGGCGTCTCCGAGCTGTTCGCCGCTTTGTTCCCGCAATAGCAGGAAATCGTAGGCGGCTCGGAAGCGCGGGTGGCCAAGAAGCTGCGCTGCGGATCTCTTGTGTGGGCGCTCGAGGCGTTGTTGCAGCTCCCAGATTTCCCGAGCCGGGGTCGAGAACCGACGGGGGATGGCGACGCGGCGTACTGCTCGCGAGAGCACCTGTGAAATTGCCTCGGCCAGTGTGGCGCTATCGCCTGGTGCGGCCTGTCGTTGCGCGATGGTGGTGACCACCGACGGCCACAGCAGGGCAGCAAATAAAAAGGCCGGGGTTACCCGCTGTTGGTTGGCGATACGCAGGTCTGTGTTGATCAGCGCTTGACGAAGAAAGTTTTCCCAGTGTGGTTCAACGGCAGCTGCAGCGGTATCCGGCAGCAATGGCTCCAGTAGGCCGTATTCGCACAGGGCGTCGTAGGCAGCCAGTGCGTGGCCCGTCATCAACAGCTTGACCAGCTCGTCAAACAACCGTGCTGGCGGCACTTCGGCCAATAGCGGGCGCAGTTTGGCCAGCGGCTCCGCAGTTTTAGGGTGGAGCTCAAAGCCGAGTTTGGCGCGGAAGCGGGCTGCGCGGAGCATCCGCACCGGATCTTCGCGAAAGCGTGTGGCGGGATCGCCAATGATGCGCAATGTCTTGCGCGCGACATCATCCAACCCGCCGACGAAATCCAGCAGCTGGTCCGCGGTGGGGTCGTAGTAGATGGCGTTGATCGTGAAGTCACGTCTTTCGGCATCTTCTTCCAGCGAGCCGAAGACATTGTCTCGCAACAGGATGCCGCGATGACTGCGGCGCGCCCGGTCCCGGTGCCCTCGGCTCTCATCGGCGCAGTCGGGAGTCTGATGGTGTCCTGCACGGAATGTGGTGACTTCGACCAGCTCGCGGCCAATATGGACATGGACGATTTGGAAACGCCGGCCGATGATGCGCGCGCGCCGGAACAAGGCGCGAACCTGCTCCGGCGTCGCGTCCGTGGCCACATCGAAATCCTTGACCTTTTTGCCCAGCAGGGTATCGCGGACACAGCCCCCTACCACCAGGGCGCGATGTCCGGCGGTTTCTAATGCCGCTACCACTTCGCGAGCCCCGGCGCTGATCGCCGCGGGAGACATTTGGTATCGGTTGGCGGGAATCTGAAGAGGTGCTTTGGCGGCCGAGCCAACTCCGCGCGCGAAAAGCCGTTTAAACCGCTGAAGCATTCCGGGAAATCCGTGGGGCAGCGGAGATATTACCACAGCCACCGGAAAGCGGGCCGGGGTTGCCCAGTTCCGGAAACCACTGGCGGATATGAAAAGGGAGAAGCCGGCTGGCTTCTCCCCATCGAATTATTTGCCTTGGGCTTTGGGCTAACCCACCCTCACTGGCCCTGCAAATCAGTCGGACTCATTTATTCTTATGTTTATTGTTGTTATGCGCTTTTCTTATTGTTGTTATGAATGGGTGTAATGCTATTCCCTGCAGTTCCGTTACGCAAAGGAATTTTTAGACTTTTTCTCCCTGAAGGGAATATTTATTATTTGTTTTTGTTATATGTGGCTGTTTCATCGCGCAGGATCTCGCTCCAGCGCTCCAAGCCCCAGCAGATAAGTTCCGCTGAGGGGGCATCCGCCAACTCGCCTGGAGGCGGCAGCCCGAGCCAAGTCAGGGCGCGATGCATATTCGCTGTGGCCTCTGCCGCCAGCAGGGCGGGGGCCTGATTCTGCTTGCTCAGCTTGCGCCCGCAGGCATCCACCATGACTGGAATATGACCGTAGCGGGGCGGCGTCTCGCCCAATTGACGAAGTAGAAAGATCTGTCGGGGGGTAGAGTCGGCGAGGTCGGCGCCCCGCAGTACGTGGGTCACGCCTTGGGCGGCGTCGTCAACAGCTACGGCGAGTTGATAGGCAATGAGTTGGTCGCGGCGGCGAATGACAAAGTCTCCCGTGTCCCGCAAGTCCGCCTGTTGAGGGCCACGCAGCAGATCCCGGTAGTGAACCTCAGGATCCTGATCGACGCGGACTCGTAGCGCGCTGCCGCTCCCCTGGGGATTGGCAGCGCGCTCTCGACAGCGCCCGTCATAGCGGCCGTTGAGTTCTCGCAGGCGTTTTCGATTACAGGTGCACGAATAGAGTAGCCCGCGAGCGCTCAGCCGTTGCAGTGCTGCTTCGTAATATGAGAGGCGCTGGCTTTGGTAGATGATGGCATCGTCCCAGAGCAGGCCATGCGCTTCCAGTTGCCGCGCGATGGTTTCGGCGGCGCCTGGAAGTTCTCGCGGCGGATCAATATCTTCGATACGCAACAGCCAGCGCCCCCGATGGGCGCGGGCGTCCAGATAGCTGGCCAGTGCCGCGGCCAGTGAGCCCAAATGCAACGGGCCTGTAGGGGAGGGTGCAAAGCGCCCCACGTAGCGCCGCATCACCACGGCGGGACGAAAGGTTCTAAGCTGCGCTTCCGGCACAAAGCGCCCAGGAGTGGGAGAGAGTTGCGCCGGAGGTCTCCTGCAGGGTGGGTGTCAACTCCCGACGGTTTGACGCTCGCGGATCTCATCCAGGGTTTTACAGTCGACGCACAGCGTAGCAGTCGGGCGCGCCTCGAGGCGCCGAATCCCGATCTCCACGCCGCATTGCTCGCAGTAACCGTAATCGTCTGCGTCGATCATTTCGATGGTTTTGTCGATCTTCTTGATGAGCTTGCGCTCGCGGTCTCGTGTGCGTAACTCCAGGCTGAATTCTTCCTCCTGGGTGGCGCGGTCGGCTGGATCCGGGAAATTGGCGGCGTCGTCTTTCATGTGGCTGACGGTGCGGTCCACCTCTGCCATCAGATCCTGCTTCCATTCCAGCAGCAGCTTTCGAAAATGCTCCCGCTGTTTTTCGTTCATATAGGACTCGCCACGCTTTTCCTTGTAGGGCTCGAAATTCCGTAACAGCAGCGAGGGTTTCTCTGCCGCCTTCTTTTTGGCCATGTGTTGTTCCGCTGGAGGGTCTGACGGGAAGCGGCGTTTATATGTCCGGTGGGGGAATTTTTCAACCCTGGATGCACGAGTGGGGTGACCACAACCCCCATGGCGGATCGACTAGAATCGTTGCCGCGACGCAGGAGAGTAGGGTGAAAACAGCGGATAGAGTGGCTGGGATGACCGCCTTTCGGGTGGTCGATTTTCTCGAGGCGGCAGAGCGCTTGCAGGCACAGGGGCGAGATATCGTGCGGCTGGAGGCGGGCCAGCCCGCTTTTCCTACCCCGCAGGCGTTGGTTGAGGCGACCCGGATCGCTCTCGCTGAAGAGCGTACTCGGTACACCCCTGCGCTTGGTATCGGCGCCCTACGGGAAGCCATTGCCGGCGCCTATCAGCGGCGCTACGGCTTAGATATCGATCCGCGCCGCATTGCGGTAACCACCGGCAGCAGCGCCGCCCTCGCCTTATTGGGCGACCTGCTCATCGACCCGGGCGATGGTGTCTTGCTCAGCGACCCGGGGTATCCATGCAACGCCAACTTTGTCCGTCGGGCGGGTGGCGAGCCGCAATGGGTGCCTGTAAGTGCGGAGCAGCGTTACCGGGTGACCGCAGCAGCGCTGCGAGCGCACTGGCAGCCCAATACGGTCAGCACTTGGCTGGCCTCGCCGGCCAATCCCACCGGTGAGGTGATCCCGGCGGCCGTACTGCAGGAGCTGGTAACGGAAATTCAGCGTCGCGGCGCAAGTCTAGTGATGGACGAAATCTATCATGGTCTCGTCTACGAGGACGACGAGACCTCGGTGTTGCAGCTGAGTGCAGATGCCTTCGTGGTGAATAGCTTTTCGAAGTATTTCGGTATGACCGGATGGCGCCTGGGCTGGATGGTGGTTCCGGAGGCTGCGATCGCTACGATCAACGTCTTGGCTCAGAATTTCTACATCTCACCGCCGAGTATCGCTCAACATGCCGCGTTGGCTGCGTTTCGTCCAGAAGTGATTGAGGAAATGGAGGCGCGCCGCGATATCTTGCGCCGCCGGCGTGATTTTTTGGTGCCGGCACTGCGAGAGCTCGGGTTCACCATTCCGCATACGCCGGCCGGGGCTTTTTATCTCTATGCGGGGATCGACCAATTGGCCGATGACTGCGAGGCTTTTTGCTGGGACATGCTCGAGCGGGCAGGTGTGGCGTTTACCCCAGGAACGGATTTCGGCGAACATCAGGCCCGCACGCGCGTGCGATTTTCCTATACCGAGCCCCTTGAGCGTCTGGAGCTGGCGGTAACACGGTTGCGCCACGCGCTGGCTTCACGATGATTTTTGCGCCGCCCTGTGAAGCCGGTGTCTTCCTGCGTCGTTATCGACGTTTCTTCGCCGATGTGCGTTGTGCAGATGGCCGAGAGCTGACCGTCCACTGCGCCAATACCGGATCCATGCTCAATTGCCAGGTCCCAGGCAGTCCCTGCTGGTTTTCGCGCAGCGATGATCCGAAGCGCAAGCTCCCGGGGACCTTGGAGCTGGTGACCACCGGGGATGGCCGTCGTGCCGGCGTCAATACCGGGCGCGCCAACGTGCTGGTGGCCGAGGCCTTGGCGGACCATCGGATCGCCGCGCTGCGGGGTTACGAGAAGGTGCGTCGCGAAGTGCGGTACGGGGTAGAAAATAGCCGTATCGATTTTTTGCTGCAGAGCCAGGACCGACCGCCCTGCTATCTGGAGGTCAAGAGCGTCACCCTGTCGTTGGGCGACGGTGTCGCGGCCTTCCCCGACGCAGTCACCCAGCGGGGCATCAAGCATCTCCGAGAGCTCGAGGCCGTCGCAGCCCAAGGAGCGCGCGCAGTGCTGTTATTCTGTGTGCAGTTGACGGATGTTCGCACCCTGGTGCCCGCCGATCACTTGGACCCCCACTATGGTGAGGCCTTGCGGCGTGCCTGCGCGCAGGGTCTCGAGGTGGCGGCTTGGGCCTGCCGGGTGTCGCCGCACGAGATCCGTCTCGATCATGAGATTGAGGTCGACCTCGGCAGCTGACACCCAGTGGCGGTAGGCTTACATTTTGCCGTCGATTTCCACCTCGCGGGACTTGAACTTCCATCGGCCATCCACTTTGACCAATTGGTCACGGTATCGGCCGGAGTTGGCGACGCTGACTTGGTCGCCGGTGTTGACGAGGATCAGGTAGGCATCGTGCGTGGCGGTATCGCCGTTAACTTCGACGATGGCGTCGGTGGTGCAGTGTTTGACCTTCATGGTCGGAATCATTTTCCCGGCGAACGCCAGCAGCGCTTCTCGGCCCGCGGCCAGCTGCCGGCCCCCCATGGCGAAGGTGCCGTCATCGGCGAAGGTTTCGACCCAGGCTGCGGGATCTCCAAAGTCGAAGGCGCGATTGTATTGAGCTACTAGTTGGCGGATTGCCAATTGATCGGCTATGGCGTTCATTATATGTGCTCCTTTCGTTGCGGGTGAATTCGGGCCGCGGGCCGCTGACACCGCGGTGGATTGCGCTGCGTTCAGGACGATACCGACTCTTTTGGGTCGGGTTTTGCCTCAAGCGTCACGAATAGTGCCCCCTGATCCTCAACGACCGGGATGGCTTCCAAGTGTGCGCCGGTGCAGGGGCCGGCGATACAGGCCCCGGACTCAATCGAGAATAGGGCGCCGTGGACCTGGCAGTGGATATATTGTCCGCTGCGGTCGAGAAATCGGTCGGGCAGCCAGTTGAGTTCGAATCCGGCGTGAGGACAGCGATTGCGATACACATGCACCTGCTCCGATGTCCTGACTGCAAACAGACTCAGATCAGGCGCCGGCGTGAATGCCCGCGCGCTGCCGGTCGGGAGGTCGGCGACTTGGCAGAGGAGATGACGTTTGGCTTTAGCCGCCACGGCGTAATGCCTCAATGCGTTGTTCCAGTGGGGGGTGGGTCATAAACAGCTTGGATGCCCGTTCTTTCCAGCCCCCGGAGATGCCAAAGGCGGTGAGCGAGTCTGGCAGTTCGCTGGAGAGGTGAGCCTGGGTTTCGCGTTGGAGCTTCTCCAAGGCGGCGATCATGGCGCCACGGCTAGTGAGTCGGGCGCCAGCGGCGTCCGCGCGAAATTCCCGCCAGCGCGAAAAGGCCATGACGACGATGCTGGCGAGAATGCCCAGTATCACCTGTAGGGCCATGACAATGAAGAAATAGCCAATGCCGTGACCGCGTTCGTTTCTAAATACCACGCGATCAATTACCGAGCCCAGCACTCGCGCGAGGAAGAGCACGAACGTGTTCAACACGCCCTGGACGAGCGACAGCGTGACCATATCGCCATTGGCGACATGGCCGATTTCGTGGGCCAGAACCGCACGCGCCTCGTCGCGATCGAAGCGCTCCAGCAGCCCGGAGCTGACCGCGACCAAGGCATTGTTTTTGTTCCAGCCGGTGGCGAAGGCGTTTGCCTGGCGCGCGGGGAATACCCCTACTTCGGGCATGCCGATCTCTGCCTTTCGGGCCAGTTCGCCAACGGTGTCGAGCAGCCAGCGTTGGGCGGCGTCTGCCGGTGTATCGATGATCTGGGTCCGAGTGCTCATCTTGGCCATGGGTTTGGAGAGGAGTAGTGAGACGAACGAGCCCAGAAACCCGAACAAGGCACAGAACACTAGGAGTGCGGTGAGATTGGTGTAGACGCCCTGGTTGGCCAGATATTGCTCCAGTCCCAGGCCCTGGAAGATCAGGCTGACCAGCACCAATACGGCGATGTTGGTGGCCAGAAACAGCGCGATTCTCAGCATTTCTCGGATCTCCGTGTGGTGTCAGCCCATGGCTGTCGATAAGATGGGGGCGCCTGATCGAAGTTCAACGACTGGGGGAGTGCGGCCGTTGACGCTGCGTGGAAAGCCAGGGTGCGAGCGATGGTAACTGAGGGTCGGCAGGGCTGGCGAGTGCCGGTCGCGTCCGGAGGACGGATGGGAGCGAGCAGGCCGCAACGCTTGCTACAGTGTTGTCTGGCATTAGCGGCATCCAGTTTGCTCTCGGCTTGTGCTGGGTGGCCGGGAGAGGCGGCGTCAACGCCATCGGCCCAATTGGTCAGTATTCGCCAGCTGGGTAGGGATGGGGGCGAGACCCATTACCTGGTCACCGTCCGTATCGCCAATCCGGGGCCGCGCACGCTACAGGTGTCCGGTATGACTTGTCGCTTGCGTGTCGATGAGACCTTGGTGGCCGAGGGCTTTACCGGTGCCTTGGCGCCGCTGGCTCCCGGCTCGGCGACGCAGGTGGGTATTGAGACAAAGGCCAACCTGTTCGGAGGGCTTAAGCTGATGGCGGGACCGGTCGCGCCAGGGCCGCGCCAATACCGTGTTGAAGTCCGTCTGCGGCGTCCCTGGCATTGGATGCCGATAGTCTTGCACGATAGCGGTGAGGTGGATATTGACAAGTGATGCCGCGCGGGTGGACCTGGAAGTGCGTATTTCCTTTCAGGAGGATGCTATCCGCGTACTAGAGGACGAGGTCTGCGCGCAACGGCGGCGCATTGAGGCGCTGGAGCTGCAATGCCGACGCTTGGCCGTGCGCTTGGAGGAGCTGACGGCGTCCCTTCCCGATCCCGCCACGGAACCGCCACCACACTATTGATTTGGGCGTGAGGTAGGTCGGCGCATGCGATTGGAAGAGGCGACAGCGGAGCTCCTGACTGGACGCAGTGAGGCGCATTTACAGTTATGGCGCGACGAGGCCGGTGAGTGCTTGCTGCATGCTGCGGTGATCGAGCCGTTGGTGGCCTTACGAAGACAAGCGGCGCGAGCGGGGATCTGTCTGTGTGTGGCCAGTGGCTTCCGCTCGTTTGAGCGTCAGTTGCGTATCTGGAACGCCAAGGCGCGTGGCGAACGAGCGGTGCTCGATGCGTGTGGGCACCCCTTGGTCTGGGCGTCGCTTTCAGCGCGTGATCGCGTTCGTGCGATTCTGCGCTGGTCGGCCCTTCCGGGGGCGTCGCGCCATCACTGGGGTACGGATATCGATGTCTGGGATCCAGTGGCCGCGGGCGAGGGGTATCGTCTGCGCTTGGAAACCGAGGAGTACGCTCCCGGAGGCCCCTTTGCCGATCTGGCGGCTTGGCTGGATACTTGGTGCGGCGCGGACGATGGTTTCACGCGTCCTTATATGGGGAGGCGCTGTGCGGTCGCTGACGAACCCTGGCATCTGAGTTTTCTGCCACTGGCGAATGATTACCAGCGTCGGCTCTCCCCACAGCTGCTGCGCACAGTGCTCGAAACTGCGGAATTGGAACTTAAGACCGTCGTCCTTGCCGAATTGGAAGAGATTCACGCCAACTATGTCGCTATCCCCTCGTTGCACGGGTCGGGGTGATGGGACATAGTCCGCGCGAAACCTTCGGAGAGTAAGCGCCATGGCAGATCGACTCTGGCGAGATATCCGCGCGGAGGCTGAGGCAGCGGTGCGAGACGAGCCCTTACTCGCCAGTTACTTGCATCGCGCCTTGCTCAGCCACCCCACGTTGGAGTCCGCGCTGATCTACAACCTCTCGGAACAGCTCGGGAACGCTGTGGTGTCGGCGCTGACCATTCGCCAGATTTTTGAACAGACATTGGCGGAGGCTCCCCAGATCGGGCGCAGTGCCCGACGTGACCTGCTCGCTTATTACGAACGCGATCCCGCTTGCGATCGCCACCTAATGCCGCTGCTGTTTTTCAAAGGGTTTCATGCGCTCCAGGTGCATCGCAGCGCCCACCATCTGTGGAATTGCGGCCGTCACTCGCTGGCGCTGTACTTGCAGAATCAGTGTTCCGAGCGTTTTGGGGTGGATATCCACCCCGCTGCAGTGATCGGTAGTGGCATCATGATCGACCATGCTACCGGCCTGGTGATTGGCGAGACCGCTCGGGTGGGCGACGAGGTTTCTTTCCTCCACGGCGTGACGCTCGGGGGTACCGGGTGTGCGGGTGGTGAGCGCCACCCGCAGGTGGGCAGTGGCGTGTTGATCTCGGCTGGTGCCAAGCTGCTCGGCCGGATTGACATCGGTGCCAACGCCCGTATCGGCGCCGGCAGCTTGGTGCTGGATCCGGTGCCCGCGGACGCCACTGCGGTCGGTGTGCCGGCGCAGATCGTCGGTGCGGCAGCTTCGCGGAGGGTCGGTTGATGGCGGACGGACTGAGCGGTGTGCGACGCAGCGGCCTGGTGCGTCGTCGGCTGTTCGACGCCAGCCGCTATTCGCTGCAGGGATTGCGAGCCTGTTTTCGTCATGAGGAGGCGTTCCGTGCCGAGCTGGCGTTGGCAGTGATCCTCACCCCCTTGGCTTGCTGGTTGGCGGGCTCCGCACTCGAGTTGGTGTTGTTGCTCGGCGCCATGATCTTGGTGTTGATCGCCGAACTTCTGAACTCTGCGGTCGAGTCCGTGGTGGATCTCCACGGCGAGCGACATGAGCTAGCCGGTCGCGCGAAGGATCAGGGATCCGCAGCGGTGATGCTGAGTATGGCCCTATGCGTGCTGGTGTGGGGCGGTGTGCTCTGGACGAGGTGGATGGCATGAACACACAACAGCGATACGATCTGCTGTTTCGCGGGGATATCGTGCCGGGCAGCCAGTTGGGGGCGGTGCGTGGCCGGGTACAGGCGCTGTTTCAACTGGATGATCCCCAGGTAGCGCGGCTGTTCTCTGGGCGGCCGATGATTATCCGGCGGGGGCTTGCCGCTGCCGAGGCCGAACGCTATCGAGCCGCATTGGCTGAGGCCGGGGCGCTGGTGGAACTACGCCCGGTTGCCGGCGAAGCGGTAGCCGGCGCAGCCGCGCCTGGCGCAGCCGCGCCGATGGGTGACGATTGGTCGCTGGCTCCGGTGGGGGCCGATGTACTGCGCCCGGAGGAGCGCGCCGCGCCGGCGCCCGTGGCCGTGGACATCGACCATCTGTCGGTCGAGCCCCCAGGCGCCGATGTGTTGCGCGCCGATGAGCGTCGCCGGGTGACTCCGGTCGACATCGATACCTCTCACTTCGATCTGGACCCTGCCGACGATTGATTAGGTCGTGCCGGTGGTCTCGCCGCCGGGTCTCGAGTCCCCGGGGCCTGACGCGGTGCGGTTGTTTTTGGATAGACTGAGGTGGGAATTCCGATCCCGGAAGCCGCAGTTTGCTATCCGGGCGCCACGGGCCAGAGGAGGAATCCATGACTGTATCCCAGGACAGTTTCGACTGTATTGCGACCTTGGCGGTCGGTTCGGACAGCTACCGATATTTCAGCTTGCGTCGTTTTGCCGCGGCCAGCGGTCGGGATCTGGATGCCCTGCCGGTCACCCACAGGGTGTTGTTGGAAAATTTACTGCGCTGCGAAGACGGTGTTGCGGTTACTCGGGAGGACATTCTGGCCTTGGCCGGGGCGCGGGATGGTGACCGCGAAATCGCTTTCGCGCCGGCGCGGGTATTGATGCAGGATTTCACAGGTGTCCCAGGGGTCGTAGATCTGGCCGCCATGCGTGATGCGGTGAGCGCGCGCGGCGGTGATCCACAGCGGGTCAATCCGCTGGTGCCGGTGGACCTGGTGATCGACCATTCGGTGATGGTGGACCGCCATGCCTCGCCAGAGGCCTACCGCGCCAATGTGGCCATCGAAATGGAGCGCAATAGTGAGCGCTATCGGTTTCTGCGCTGGGGGCAGACGGCATTCGACAACTTCCGGGTGGTCCCGCCAGGTACCGGCATCTGCCACCAGGTCAATCTCGAATACCTCGCGCAATGCGTGTGGACGCGCGCTGACGGGGGGCTGACCTGGGCGTATCCGGATACCTTGGTGGGTACCGATAGCCACACCACCATGATCAACGGCATTGGCGTGCTGGGCTGGGGGGTCGGTGGTATTGAGGCCGAAGCAGCGATGCTCGGCCAGCCCATCTCCATGTTGATCCCCGAGGTGGTCGGAGTTCGCCTCGACGGTCGACTGCGCGAAGGAGTGACGGCGACCGATCTGGTATTAACTGTTACCGAGATCCTCCGTCGGCAAAACGTGGTCGGCAAATTTGTCGAATTCCATGGCCCGGGTCTGGAGCATCTGCCGCTCGCCGATCGCGCGACGCTCGCTAATATGGCGCCGGAGTATGGCGCCACCTGTGGTTTCTTTCCGATCGATCAGCACACGATTGACTATCTCGAGCTCACTGGCCGGGCGGGTGCGCAGATCGCCTTGGTGGAGGCCTATGCGCGGGAACAAGGTCTATGGCGGGACCCGGGGCGGTTGCCGAGCTACAGTGAGCTGGTCGAGCTGGATCTGGATACCGTGGAGGCTTCCGTCGCCGGGCCGAGAAGACCACAGGATCGCGTGCCTCTGACTGGGATTGGCCGGGCTACCCGGGAAGCGATCGAGATGCGTGGACGGCCGGAACCGGTGGCCGCGGCCGGTAGTTCAGAGACACATCATCTGCAGGATGGTGATTTGGTCATCGCGGCCATCACTTCTTGTACCAATACTTCGAACCCCGCGGTCATGTTGGCGGCGGGGTTGGTGGCGCAGAAGGCGGTGGCTCTGGGGTTACGCACCAAGCCCTGGGTCAAGACCTCGCTGGCCCCCGGGTCTAAGGTCGTGACCGATTATCTGCGCCGCTCGGGTTTGCAGTCGTACCTGGACCAACTGGGTTTCGACTTGGTCGGTTACGGTTGTACGACCTGTATCGGTAATTCGGGCCCGTTGCCGCCGGATGTCGAAGCGGCCATTGCCGCCGGTGACCTGACCGTCGGTGCGGTGCTGTCGGGCAATCGCAACTTCGAAGGTCGTATTCACCCGAGAGTTCGGGTTAATTGGCTGGCCTCGCCGCCGCTGGTGGTGGCCTTTGCGCTGGCTGGTAGCACAAGGCTTGACCCGACGCGAGATCCTCTTGCGGTTACCGCTTCCGGGCAGCCGGTATACCTTGCGGATTTATGGCCCGATAGCGCAGCGGTAGCCGCGGCGGTCGCTCAGGTGGAGCGTGCCATGTTCCTTCGTGAGTATGCACAGGTCTTCGAGGGTGATGACCAATGGCGTGCGTTAAACATCCCAGTGGGGAACACTTACCGCTGGGATGTTGATTCCACCTATATCCGGCGACCGCCGTTTTTCGATGACCAGCCGCCATCGGCGGGCGCGATTCGCGGTGCCCGGCTGCTTGCCCTGTTCGGCGACTCGGTGACCACGGACCATATCTCGCCAGCCGGCAGTATCGAGCCGGATAGCCCCGCGGGTCGCTATCTGCGGGAGCAGGGAGTGGAGGTGGCCGAGTTCAACTCCTACGGTTCGCGCCGTGGTAACCACGAAGTGATGATGCGCGGCACTTTTGCCAACGTCCGTATCCGCAATGAATTGCTACCGGACGTGGAGGGTGGTTATACCCGTCTGCCGGATCATCCAGAGCCAATGCCGATTTACGACGCCGCGATGCGTTATGCGGAGCAAGGCACGCCCTTGGTGATTATCGCCGGCCGCGAGTATGGCACGGGCTCCAGCCGCGACTGGGCTGCCAAGGGGACCCGGCTACTGGGGATTCGTGCGGTGATTGCGGAGAGCTTTGAGCGTATTCATCGCTCCAACCTGGTGGGCATGGGGGTGTTGCCACTGGAATTTGCCGAAGGCGTGGGGCGGGATCAGCTCATGCTGGACGGCAGCGAGCTATTTCACTTGGAGGGATTGGGGGAACTGGTGCCGGGGCAGT
Organism: Porticoccaceae bacterium; assembly: GCA_041594335.1. Classification (GTDB taxonomy): domain Bacteria; phylum Pseudomonadota; class Gammaproteobacteria; order Pseudomonadales; family Porticoccaceae; genus JAGPUQ01. The sequence goes on along the minus strand of JBFHML010000011.1, from coordinate 29,752 downwards.
CGCTCGAGCTGGTGGTGGAGCGCGGCGATGGTCGTCGTGACGTCTATCCCCTGCGATTGCGGATCGATACCGAGAACGAGCTGCGGTACTACCGTGCTGGCGGTATCCTTCACCACGTCCTCGACCAGCTGGCACCGCGCTGACGCTCATGGCCAGTCGGCGTATCGAGCGGGATTCTCTCGGCGAAGTCGCCATCGCTGCCGAAGCGCTTTGGGGTGCCCAGACGCAGCGCTCGATGGAGAATTTCCCCATCGGCGGGCAGCGTTTCCCGCCGTCGTTTATTCGTGATTTTGCCGTAGTGAAGAAAGCGGCGGCGTGGGCCAATTGCGCCTTGGGCGAGCTGTCCGCGCAGCGCCGAGATTTGATTTGTGCGGCTTGCGACGAAATTATCGCAGGCCGCCACGATGATCAGTTTCCGCTGGTGGTCTGGCAGACCGGTAGCGGTACCCAGACCAACATGAACCTCAACGAGGTCATTGCTAACCGCGCCAATGAACTCGCTGGCGGGCGCCGCGGCGACCATGAACCGGTCCATCCCAACGATCATGTCAATCGCTCGCAGTCCTCCAACGATGTCTTCCCAACAGTGATGCATGTTACCGCGGCCAAGCAGCTCCGCGATCGGTTGCTGCCGGCGGTAACGGCGCTGCACGATGCCGTGGTCGCGAAGGCAGAAGCCTTCGCCGGATTGGTGAAAACCGGCCGGACGCATCTGATGGACGCGACGCCCGTGACTCTTGGCCACGAATTCCAGGGTTATGCGGCGCAGCTTGCCTACGCGCGTGAGCAGCTGAGTGCCATCCTTCCACAGGTCCAAGCATTGGCATTGGGTGGTAGTGCCGTGGGTACGGGGCTGAATACCCCCGCTGGATGGTCGGCGACTGTCATTGGACATCTCGCCGCGCTTACCGGTATTCCCTTCACTCCGGCTGCGGACAAGTTGATGGCGTTGTCGGGGCATGAGGCGCTGGTGGATCTGCATGGCCGCCTGCGGGTGCTGGCCGTTGCGCTCTTCAAGATCGCTGCGGATATCCGGCTCATGGGCAGTGGGCCCCGCTGCGGATTGGGCGAATTGCGCTTGCCGGCCAACGAGCCCGGCAGCTCGATCATGCCCGGCAAGGTGAATCCTACCCAGGTCGAGGCGCTGACCATGGTGGCGGTACAAGTGATGGGTAATGACGCTGCGGTCGGGTTTGCCGGCAGTCAAGGTCAGTTGGAGCTCAACGTGTTCAAGCCGTTAATTGCGCACAATGTATTGGTGTCGATCGCTTTGCTTGCCGATGCGATGGACAGTTTTCGGTTGCGCTGTGTTGTGGGTCTCGAAGCAGATGCCGAGCAGTTGCGGCGCCAGTTGCAGCAGTCACTGATGCTGGTGACAGCGCTGAGCCCGATTATCGGGTACGATTGCGCCGCGAAAATCGCCGGGAAGGCTTATGCCGAAGGCATCTCGTTGCGGGATGCGGCGCTGGCGCTCGGCGCTGTCGATGCGGAAACCTTTGATCGGATCGTGGATCCCACGCGAATGCTGGGCCCGGCCGAGCATTGACCCTAATCGCGTCTCTCACCCCTTGGCCCAACAGGACAGGCTGATATGCCAGACAACGGTGCCGCGGATGTGGCCATCCGCCTCCAAGGCGTAACCCTCAAAAGAGGGAATCGCACGGTGCTTGACGGGTTTTCGCTGCAGATTCCTGCCGGCAAGGTCACCGCGGTGATGGGGCCGAGTGGCTGCGGCAAGACCACCGTGCTTAAGCTCATCACCGGCCAGCTACGCCCTGACAGCGGGGAGATTTGGGTAGGGGAGACTCGGGTGGATCGTCTCGGTAGCGGTGAGCTCAGCCGGTTGCGCCGCAATATTGGTGTGTTGTTGCAAAATGGCGCCTTGTTTACCGATCTCACCTGCTTTGACAATGTCGCCTTGCCGTTGCGCGAGCATACCCGCCTGCCGGAGCCGCTGATCCGGCGGTTGGTACTGTTGAAGTTACAAACCGTGGGTTTGCGTGGCGCGGCCCAGATGTACCCCAGGGAGCTTTCCGGCGGCATGAATCGGCGCGTGGCCATGGCGCGCGCCATGGCGCTGGACCCTCGGGTGATCCTTTACGATGAGCCGTTTGCCGGCTTGGATCCAATTTCCCTCGGAGCCTCGCTGCGTCTGATTCGAGAAGTCAACCGGGCCCTGGGGATTACCAGTGTGGTGATTACCCACGATGTCGCCGAGGTTCCGGAGTTTGCCGATTACTGCTGCATTATCGCGGATGGTCGCATCGCCGCGGCGGGCTCGCCGCAACAACTGCGGGACAGTGATCAAGCGGTCGTCCGTCAATTCGTCGACGGTCTTCCCGATGGTCCCGTGCCCTTTCATTTTCCGGCGCGGCCTCTGGCCGAGGAGCTGTTGGCGGTGGAGCGCTAAGCCATGGCTGACCCCCAGAGCTTCGGTAATCGTGTGTTCGCCGAACCGGTGCGGGAGTTCGGTCGCGCCGGCCTATTTTTACTGACCGCCTTCTCACGGATGCGATTTGGCGCGCTGCAACTAGGCGAACTGCTCCGCCAGGTCTATTTCGTCGGCGTGCGTTCGCTGGTGATCATTGTCATTTGTGGTTTCTTCGTCGGGTTGGTGCTGACGCTGCAGACCTACGATACCCTTACGCGCTTCGGTGCCGGAGACGCGGTGAGCACCGTTCTGGCGCTGTCGTTGTTTCGGGAATTGGCGCCGGTTCTCACTGCTATCCTGTTTGCGGGCCGCGCCGGGACGTCAGTTACCGCCGAGATTGGACTGATGAAAGCGACCGAGCAACTCGACGCGTTGGACCTGATGGCCATTGATCCGATGGAGCGGATCGTGCAACCGCGGTTGCTCGCCGGCCTGATTGCGGTTCCGGCATTGATCCTGGTGTTCAATGTCACCGCACTCTTGGGTGGTGTCTTCTTCGCGGTTTATCTGATGGGCGGCGATCCACTGACATTTTGGGGAAATATGCAGGCCTCCGTCGAACTCGGCAAAGATTTCGGAGGCGGTTTGCTCAAGGGGGCGGTCTTCGGATTTCTCGTGAGCTGGTTGGCGGTTTATTTCGGCTGGAGCGCCAAACCCACCAGTGAGGGCGTGGCGTTGGCCACTACCCAGACCGTGATCGCCAGCGCCATCGCCGTGCTGTTGATCGATTTCGTTTTATCTGCACTTATGTTGTAGTTCTGGAACCATCCTTCATGAAATCATCCCATCAGATCGAATTTACCGCCGGGCTATTTCTCCTGCTCGGTATCGCGGCTTTGATTTTCCTGGCCCTGCACGCCACCGACGGCGGCGCATTGGAAGACGGGGGTTATCAGGTAGTCGCCGAGTTCGGCAACGTCGGTGGCCTCAAGCCCCGGGCGAACGTCAGCATGGGTGGCGTGAGAATCGGTAGTGTGCAAAGCATCAGTCTGGATCCGGACACCTATACGGCGCGGGTGGTAATGACGATCAGTAATCGTCACCAAAACCTTCCTGAAGACACCTCGGCGTCCATTCTCACGAGTGGCATCCTGGGGGATCAGTACATAGGCCTTGAGCCGGGGGGGTCGCCAGACTATCTCGGCGACGGCGATCAGATCATGATCACGCAGTCGGCGCTGGTGCTGGAACAATTGATCAGCCGTTTTTTGTTCAATAGCGGAGGGGAGCAAAAGCCATGAAGCCCTGGTGGCTAGTCGTGTTAATGGTGCTGGGAAGTGCCGTCTCTGCAGCAGAGCCCCCTCAGATCGTGCGCGAGACCAGCGAGCGGCTATTCGAACTGGTCGATGGTAACCGTTCCGCTTACCAGGCCGATCCCAGTCGCCTGCAGGACGAGGTGCGTAGCCACCTGTTGCCCCACGTCGACACCCTCTATTCGGCAAGGTTGGTGCTGGGCCAACACGGACGCGGGCTGAGCAGCGAAAAGATTCAGGCATTTGCTGACGCGCTGAGTAATCTGTTGGTGCGTCGTTACGCCGATGGTCTGCTCGAATTCAAAAGCCGCGATCAGGTGACCATTCTGCCGGACCAGGGTGGCAACAGCGAGCGCATGACCCGGGTTCGGACCAAGGTTCGCCTCGCAAGCGGTAGTGAAGCCGCGGTGGATTACGTGTTTCGTAAGAAAGAGGGGCAGTGGTGGGTCTTCGACGTCATTGTGGAAGGCATTTCCTATGTGGCGACCTTTCGCTCTCAGATCGGTGAGGAAATCCGCCGGGATGGCTTTGAGCGGGTCTTGAGTCGTCTGGAAGCCGGCGATCTGCAGTTGGATTCGAACGACCATGACCAGGCAGCCTGAGGAACCTCGGGTTCTCGCCTTGTCTGGCGACCTGACGGCCCGTGAGGTTCCCGATCGCTACGCTGAGAGTCTAGCGTGGCAGCACCAACAGAGCCTACCGGTAGTAGTGGACCTCACCGCGGTGCGGCGCACCGACTCGAGTGCCCTGGCACTGTTACTGGAGTGGCGTGCCTGGGCGAAGGCGCGGGGTGAGGAGATGGCGTTTCGCAATCCGCCGGCAGCGTTGCAGACCGTTGCCAGCTTGAGCGCGGCGAGTGAACTGATGGGGTGGCCCAGCCCGGCCGTTACCGCGGGCAAGGGGAAGGAGAACGAAGCATGAAACTACTGCCACTACTGTTGTTGGCCATGCCCCTGCTCGCCGCTTGCGCGGGACAAGATCGTCTACCGGAACAGGCGCATCCGCGCGATCCTTGGGAAGGTTATAACCGCGCCATGTACAGTGTTAACCGATCGCTGGACAAAGCGGTATTGCGGCCGGTCGCGCGCGGTTACGATTGGTTGCTGCCGGCGCCTGTCCAGAATGGCATCGGCAATGTATTCACCAACCTGCATTATCCCGTCGTCATTCTTAACTTGGCTTTGCAAGGCCGGCCCCTGGACAGTGGGGCGGCGCTGGGTCGCTTTGTGATCAACAGTACGGTTGGGGTCGCGGGGGTGTTCGATGTCGCCACGCGGCTGGAGATTCCCGAGTTTAAAGAGGATTTCGGCCAGACCCTCGCGGTATGGGGTTGGCGCGACAGCCGCTACCTGATGCTGCCCTTGCTCGGACCGTCCACATTGCGCGATGGCCCGGCATTGGGCGTCGACTGGGCTACTGACGTGGCGTGGAACTGGGCGCGGGAAGAGGCGGGGTATGGCTTGGTGGCAGTCGAAGTCGTGGATACCCGAGCGGGTTTGCTTGACCGGGAGCAGGACCTCCAGGAGGCTTACGACGAATATTTGTTTGTGCGTGACGCCTGGCTGCAACACCGCGATTTTCTGATCGACAACGGCGAGTCTAAGCTGCCGGATTATGAAGACTTTCTCGATACCGAATAGGGCTTACTCGAGCATGGCCTTGAGGGCTGCGAGTGAGGCGTTGCCTTGCTGGCGGCGCACTTCTGGCGCCAGCGTTTCTCCGAAGCCCTCCCGCTCCAGTTCGTCGGGGGGCAACTCTTCCAGAAAGCGGCTGGGAGTCGTCTCCTGCGATTCCCCGAACTGCCGGCGACGCGCGGCAAGTGTCAGGGTTAGGGTTTCCCGGGCCCGGGTGATCCCCACGTAGGCCAGTCGTCGCTCCTCGGCGACATCCTCCGTTTCCAGGCTGTTGCGGTGCGGTAGTAACCCCTCCTCGAGTCCGAGCAGAAAGACATGGGGAAACTCCAGCCCCTTGGCGGCATGGAGGGTCAGCAGTTGGACGCGATCATCGTCGGCGTCGTCCTGTTGGCGATCGAGTAGATCGATCAACAATAGCCGGCCGATGGCGCTGGCCAAGCTCGACTCCCCATCTTCTTCCTCTTGGCGCCGTAGCGTATTGGCAATCTGCTCGACCAAGAGCTCCACATTGCGCAGGCGTGCTTCCGCCGCCGCGCTGCTGCTGGCGTTTTGGGCCACCCAGCCCGAGTAGTCGATATCGTCGATCAGGGTGCGGATTGTTTCTACGCCACCGCCCTGGGTACCAGCTTCCGCCAACGCGTCGAACCAGGCGCGAAAGCGCAAGAGGCGGTCGCGTGCCGCGGGGTCCAAGAGGGCGGCAAGCCCTAATTCGGTACTTGCCGAATACAGGGAAATGCCGCGCTCCCCCGCATAAGCGCCGAGCCGTTCAAGGGTGGTAGGGCCGATCTGGCGGCGCGGTGTATTGATGATGCGCAAAAAGGCGGTGTCGTCGTCGGGATTGACCAGAAGCCGCAAGTAGGCCAGCAAGTCGCGGATCTCCGTGCGTGCGTAGAACGAAGTGCCACCACTCAGTCGATAGGGGATGTTCAGTAGCCGCAGTTTGGTTTCCAACGGTCGGGCTTGGTGGTTGCTGCGATAGAGCACGGCGAAGGCCCCCAGCGGTAGACCGCGACGGGCGCGCAGTTGCAGGATCTCGTTGGCTACGCGTTCCGCCTCGGCCTCTTCGCTGGCACAGCGAATGACTCGTATGGGCTCGCCGCGGCCGCGGTCGCACCATAGGGTCTTGGGGAACAGGTGGTCGTTATTGGCGATCAGTGCATTGGCCGCTTTCAGAATGCGTCCGGAACAGCGGTAGTTTTGTTCTAGCTTGACGACTTCCAAGTCGGGAAAGTCGCGCTGCAACTCCGCGAGGTTTTCCGGGCGCGCTCCCCGCCAGGCATAGATCGATTGGTCGTCGTCGCCGACCACCGTCAACTGCCGATGCTCTGCGGTGAGCATGCGGATCAATTCGTACTGGGCGCGATTGGTATCCTGATATTCATCGACCAGGAGATGGCGGATGCGCCGTTGCCAACGCTCGAGATGTGTCGGGTGCGCCGTGAAGAGCCGGATGGGCTGAACGATCAAGTCGTCAAAATCGACCGCGTTGTAAGCGGTGAGCGCTTTCTCGTAGCGCTGATAGAGTTCCGCCAGCCGTAGTTCCTGATCGTCGGCGGCATGGGAGCGTATCTGCTCAGGACTGATGAGCTGGCTCTTCCAATCGGAGATGCGTAGCAGCGCAGCATCCAGTGGCGCTTCTTCGACGCCGATATGGAGCTGTTGGAGGAGACCGCGGCTGTCGTCGGCGTCGAAGAGGCTGAATCCGGAGCGGCGCCCGACCAAGCTCGGGTCGCGCCGGAGAATTCCCAGCCCGAGTTGATGGAAGGTCGAGACGCGTAGGCCTCGGCTTGCCGCACGGGAGAGCTCGGCGGCGACGCGCTGCTTCATTTCCCGCGCTGCTTTGTTGGTGAAGGTGACCGCGGCGATATGGTGAGCGGCGACTCTCCCGGAACCGATCAAGTGAGCGATACGGTGGACGATCACGCTCGTCTTGCCACTGCCGGCACCAGCGAGTACCAGCAGTGGGCCCCCGTGGTGATGTGCTGCGCGTTTCTGTTCTGGATTGAGCTGCGGCATGAGGTAGCGGCGAAAAAGCGCGCGATTGTAACAGGGGTGCGCTGCGGGAGTCGGTCGTCGCTGCCCTCGGCGCCTCGTAGCCCGGGACCACTGGGTGTTTCGGGGCAGCGGCAGACACGGAGGGCTTGACGATGGCGCGTGCAACGGGCTGACTGGGGCGGCTTCGCGCGAGTCAACCGGGGCTGAGCGCTCGGTACGTTCGTCCGGGCCTTGCGCAGCGCCGCTTACAATGTGATCTAAATGCCGTAGGAGAGAGTTGTGTCAGATCATCAAGCCCAAGAGCTTGCCCGTCGCTGCGCCGCAGCCATTCTCGAGGCCGATCCCACGGCAGCTCGGTTGGGTATTTCCCTGGAGGCTGTAGCCCCGGGATTTGCCAAACTGTCGCTCACCGTGGCAGCGGACATGCTCAATTCGCTTGGCCACTGCCATGGTGGTACGAGTTTTACCTTGGCGGACATCGCCTTTGCTGTGGCCTGCTCCTCGACCAATCGGGCCGGAGTCGGCGCACATTGTGCGATCGACTATCTTCGGCCCGCGGGATTAGGGGATCGATTGACAGCCACCGCGACGGTTTCCCACCAGGGGAGTTCGGCGAGCTTGGTGGATATCGAGGTCACGGATCAGCGGGGCCGTCGTATTGTGCAGATGCGGGGGCGGTCGCATAACTTTGGTCGATCTTTTCTGGACGGCGAGTCGGCGCCGCAACCCAATTCCACCGGAGCGGCGTCGTGAAGCCGTTGTGGAGCCCTTCAGAACGTTTTTGCGCCGACACCGATCTCGCCCGCTATTTGGCTTGGCTGGATCGCGAACGCGGGTTGCGCTTCGACGATTACGCGGCGTTGCATCGATGGTCGGTCCATGAATTGGAGGCGTTTTGGCAAAGCATCTGGGATTATTACGAGGTAGTTTCCGAAACGCCGCCGATTCGAGTGCTGTCACACCGGGAAATGCCCGGTGCGATCTGGTTTGAGGGCGCTCGCCTGAATTTTGCCGAGCATATTCTGCGACAGGCAACGGAGTTGCGTCCGGCGTTGATTGCCGTGGGAGAGGGCGGTGATCCGCGCGAGATCAGCTGGCGTACGCTGGTAGACCAAGTCGCCCGGCTCACCGCTTGGTTACGCGAGCGCGGGGTCAGGCCGGGCGACCGAGTCGCGGCCTACGTCGCCAATGTGCCTGAAACCGTGGCCGCTTTTCTGGCCGTGGCGGCCGTGGGTGCAGTGTGGTCGAGCTGTTCACTGGATTTTGGTACCAATAGTGTCGCTGACCGATTCCGTCAAATCGAGCCCAGGGTACTGATCGCGGCGGGCGGCTACCGCTACAACGGCAAGCCTGTTGCACGTACAGCCGAGTTGGCGCAGCTACGCGAGGCATTGCCGAGCCTAGAGCATGTGCTGCTGGTAGATGATGCGGGCGATGTGGTCGGAGCGGAACGCTGGGCGCAGGTGCAATCCGGACCGGTGCCGGAGTTGCGTTTCGAGCGGGTAGATTTCGCTCATCCGTTGTGGGTGCTTTACTCCTCCGGTACGACAGGTATTCCCAAAGCGATTACCCAGGGGCATGGGGGCGTGCTCCTGGAGCAGTTCAAGCATTTGGGGCTGCACTGTGATGTGCGGCCGGGAGACCGGTTCTTCTGGTATTCGACCACTGGCTGGGTAATGTGGAACATTGGTCTATCGGCCCTGTTACTGGGTGCCACACCGGTGCTCTATGACGGCAACCCGAGCTATCCTGATCAGCACCGGTTGTGGGGGTTGGCCGAACAGGTGGGATTGACTCACTTCGGGGCCGGGGCCGCCTATTTGATTGCCTGCATGAAAGCTGGTCTCAAACCCGGGGAAGACCATGATCTGGCATCACTGCGCATGCTCGGTTCTACCGGCTCGCCGCTGCCGGAGGAGGCTTTCGATTGGGTCTATGGCGCTGTCAAGCGCGACTTGTGGCTGCTGTCGATGAGCGGGGGAACAGACATCGCCTCGGCATTCGTTGGTGGGTGTCCGCTGTTGCCGGTGTATGCGGGAGAAATCCAGTGCGCGTTGCTCGGTGTCGACGTCCAGGCGCTGGATGCCGCCGGCCGGCCGTTACGCGACGAAGTCGGGGAGATGGTCGTCATGGCGCCTATGCCATCGATGCCGATCTACTTCTGGAACGACCCGGGAAACCGCCGTTACCGGGAGAGCTATTTTGAAGATTATCCGGGCCGCTGGCGTCATGGTGACTGGATGCGGGTATCTGCGGCAGGGACAGTGCAGATCCTTGGACGATCCGATTCCACGCTCAACCGCGGTGGCGTACGTATCGGCACGGCCGAGGTTTACCGGGGGGTCGAGCGAGTGCCGGCCGTCATCGACAGTCTGGCCGTTAGCATCGAATTGACCGACGGTGGGCATTATCTGCCGTTGTTTGTCCAACTACAGCCAGGCATGGCGCTGAGCGACGAGATCCGCGACGCCATTCGCCAATCCCTGCGCGAGCACTTTACACCGCGACACGTTCCCGACGAGATTATTCAAGTCCAAGAAATTCCCTACACCCTGACCGGGAAAAAAATGGAAACCCCGGTCAAGAAGTTGCTCATGGGATTGCCCGCGGGGCGATCCGCCAATCCCGACGCGATGCAGAACCCTGAAAGCTTGGACTATTTTGTGGACTTTGCCGCCGCGCTACGTGATCGTTTTCCGATCCGCCAACTCGCCTGAACGGTGTCGCCGCCGCGCGTCGTAACGGGCAGTAAGCAGTTGGGAAAAATCCGGGACTTGTCGGTCCCGGATTTTTCCTGCCACCACTGCAACTTCTTGGCCTGAGTATTGCCTGCATATAAGTGCGGAACGCAACTGCGACCGGTGTAGGTCGCGGGGTCGCAATGTTCACCGGTGGAACAGGCGTGAAGCTGTCGTTGGCGTTCGATTCATTGGCAAACTGGATAGTGACTGTTTGACAAAGAGGTGACAGCCGATACCCTGAACACTGCGAGTTGCGGCGAACTCTAAGCATAGGGTGGCGCAATTTCCGACGGCGACGGCGCCACCGACCGAAACTGTCCACTGCGTGGGAGGTTTTCATATGGTGAGCAGCACGGATCGCGAACGATTCCTCGAGTCTCTGTCCACTTTTACGCGTGAGCATCAAGCCAAAAGGTGGCGGGGAACCTTTGCCGAGTATCTCACCGAGGTGGTTGGCAAGCAGCCTCATTTGGCCGCGCGTAGTAGCCATCAATATGTCTGGGACATGCTGCGGTGGATGCAGCGTCGCGAGCGAGAGGCTGCCGGTGACGACGGCTTTCGGCTGTTCTCTCACGACCTGTTTGGTATCGATAAACCGCTCCAGCAAGTAGTCGATTATTTCAAGGCCGCCAGTGCGGGTTCCGAGGTCGGCCGTCGGTTGCTGCTGCTGCTGGGGCCGCCATCCGGCGGTAAATCGAGCTTGGTCATTTTGCTCAAGCGCGGTATTGAGGAATACAGCCTGACGGACGAGGGGGCGATCTATGGCTTGCAGGGGTCACCCTTGCACGAGAACCCCCTCAACCTGGTTCCCTATACCTTGCGTGCCGAGTTTCGCGAAACCTATGGCGTCGACATACAGGGTGATTTGTCTCCCTACGCGCAGTCGGTCCTGGAACACGAATACGAAGGCGATTTCATGCGTTATCCGGTGGAGCGGGTATTCCTGTCGGAGGCGAAGCGGACCGGGGTGGGAACCTATGCGCCTCACGACCCCACGACGGCGGATATCGCTGACCTGATTGGTTCGGTGGATCTCTCCAAAGTGTCGGAGTACGGTGACGAAGGCGACCCGCGTGCTTGGTCTTGGTCGGGGGCGGTCTATTCCGCGAGCCGCGGTTTGTTAGAGATGATCGAAATTCTCAAAGTGAAACGCGAATTTCTTTATCTCTTGCTTACCCTGACCCAGGAAAAAAACGTCAAGGTCTCGCGGTTTCCGCTGATTCATGTCGATGAGACCATCGTTGCGCATACCAATCTGGCGGAGTTCCGAAAGTTTCTGCAAGAGAAAGAAAATGAGGCGCTGCTCGATCGCATGGTGATCGTTCAGGTTCCCTATGCGCTGAATTATCTCGACGAGGCCAGGATCTACGACAAGCTCATCGCCCAGGCGCCGACTTTTCGCGAAGTGCATCTCGATCCTCATGCGCTCAAAGTCGCCGCTGTGTTCGCGATCCTCTCGCGGGCGAAACCTTCGGAGCGTGAAGATTTGGATTTGTCGAAGAAGGTGCGCTTCTATGCAGGGGAAGATGTCGAAGGAATAGCGCGCAGTGAGCTACAGCGCATTAGCCATGAGCAGGAAGAGGAGGGGCTGTCCGGTGTGTCGCCGCGGTTCGTGGTCAATGCCCTGTCGAATGCTATCTCGCGCTCGGAAACCAAAAGCTTAACCAGCATGGAAGTGCTGGTAACGCTGAAAGAAGCGATTGAAAACGACGCGCGTATCGAGGCCAAGCAGCGCCGGCAATGGGTCGATTTCCTGGTCACGGCGCGCAAGGATTTCTATAACCACTGGGTCAAGGAGGATGTCCACAAGGCGCTGTTTGTCTCCTTCGAGGAAGAGAGTGAAAGTTTGCTTGGCAAATATCTCGACGAGGTAGAAGCGGCACTGGATAACCGCGAGGTGACGGACCCGATTACGGGAGAGACCCGCGCGCCGGACGAACGGTTTCTACGCGCGGTAGAGGAGAAGATCAATATTTCCGATGCCGGTAAGCAAACGTTCCGTCAAGAGGTCGTTCGAAAGGCCATGGTGGCCTACAAGAAAGGCGAAAGCTTTTCGCTCGATTCCCACGCTCGTCTCAAGGAGGCGATGGAGAAGTACCTCTTTGAAGAACGCCGCGATGTTTTGCGGTTGGTCACTTCGGTGGCGCGACCCGATGAAGAAGCGCGAGAAAAAATTGCCGCGGTGGAGGAGCGGCTGATCAGCGATTATGGCTACGACAAGCACAGCGCGCGAGAGGCGCTGAATTACGTGACTACGCTACTGTCTCAGGAGTAAGCCTGAGAAGGGGCTTTTTTATGATGTCATTCACGGATGGCGATGCCCGCAACGGACCTGGGCGTTGGTATGAGCTGTTCTCTAGAGGCACTAGGGACTGGCTCCGCCACAATGAAAAGGTTCGTCAGGCGGTACGCGACCATCTGCCGGAATTGGTGGCCGGTTCCGATGTGCTCAGCGACGCCCGTGATCGCACTGTCAAGGTGCCGGTCCGCTTCATGGAGCATTACCGCTTCCGACTCCGCGACCAGGACGAAGAGCAAGGGGCAGGGCAAGGGAAGGAAGCCAAGCCCGGTGATGTGCTGCGCCCGGCACGCCCGGTATCCGGATCCGATCCCGCCGGCGGGGAGGGCGAAGGTCAGGTCAGCTTCGTTCTCGAGTTTCAGATCGACGATATCCTGGACTGGCTCTGGGAAGATTTGCAGTTGCCCAATCTGCAGCCAAGGGAGGGCAGCAGTGTCGAGGCGGATGCCTATATCCGCGAGGGTTGGGATAAGCGCGGCGCTCGTTCCCGGCTGGACCGCAGGCGCACCCTGAAGGAGGCCGTCAAGCGTCGTGGCGCTCAGCCCGACAGTCGGGTGCCGATCGGTAATGACGATCTGCGCTTCCGGCAGTTGGCCCGTCGCCGCAAGCCCACCACCAATGCTGTAGTGTTTTTCGTGCTGGACGTTTCCTCCAGCATGGACGAGCACTGCCGCAAATTGGCTAAGACGTTTTTCTTTTGGGCGTTACAAGGGATCCGACGTCAATACTCGAGCGTGGAAACGGTGTTCGTCGCGCATACCGTAGGTGCCTGGGAGTTTGCCGAAGAGCAATTCTTTCAGGTGCGTGGCGAAGGCGGTACCAAGAGTTCGACCGGGTTTGCCAAGGCGCGGGAGATCCTGTCCGAGCGCTATGACCCGGGACAATACAATTGTTATCTGTTCTATGCTACCGATGGACACAATTTCAGCGAAGACCGTGCGGCGGCGGTGGAAGAGCTGCGACGGTTGATGCCCGACCTGAATTTTGCCGGTTACGCTGAAGTATCGCAGCAGGCGCACCGGCATATGGATACGGAAGTGGCGGCGATGTGGCACCGTTTGGCAGGAGACGACTTCCCGGTTGGAAGCTATGCCCTGACCAGCGAGGGTGACATCTGGCCGGCCATCAAGGCGTTCTTCTCCGACCAGGCAGCGCGCAGCGGGGGGGTATGAAGTGGATCGGCTCCAGGAGTTCATTCCCAGAATCGAGGCGCTGGCGCGCGAACAAGGGCTCGATTTTTTCCCTGTCGATTTTGAGCTGGTCCCCGCCAGCTTCATGATGGAAGTCGCGGTTTACGGGCTGCCGGTGCGTATGCCGCACTGGTCGTTTGGCGTGCGTTGGGTCTACCAGATGATTCAGCACCGGATGGGGCATTCGAGGATCTTCGAGGTGGTGTTCCCGGGTAATCCCAATCACGCTTACCTAGTCGACACCAATAGCCTCGAGGAAAACACCTTGGTGGTGGCTCATGTGCTCGGCCACGCCGATTTTTCACGCAACAACCTGACCTTTGCTCGCAGCCAGGAACAGGTCGGTTATCACATCGTGGAACAGGCCGCGGCCCATGCACATCGCATTGAAGAGGCGATTGAGCGTCACGGTGCTGCGCGCGTTGAGCGAGTGCTGGACGTCGCCTTGGCGCTGGAGCCGCACATTGACGCCGACCAGCCCTTCAATCGGAGTCCTTATCGTTCGGTGCAGACGGCGCCGGGCCAGCCGCCGGTGGATGAATTCGGTGCGCGCTACGCCCGGCTTCCCGGGAGTCCGGAGCCGGAGGTGGGTGCGGACGACGGACCGCTGCACATACCGCCTCATCCGGAGCGTGATTTGCTCTGGTTTATCGCGCAATACGCACCGGAGATGGCCGATTGGGAGCGCGATATTTTTCTCGCGGTGCGCAAAGAGTCCTGGTACTTCCAGCCGGTCTTCAATTGCCAGATCATGAACGAAGGCTGGGCCAGTTATTGGCATTCCCGATTATTGCGCGAAGCCGATTTCCTGCCCTCCCAGTTTTACGTCGACTGTATGAAAACCCACTCCGATGTGGTCAGTCCCCATGCCAGTGATCGACAGGTGGCTCTTCGGATCAATCCATACCACCTGGGGTATGTGTTATGGGAGCGGTTGATCGAGGCACACGGTTTGGACAGCGCCCGCGAGCTGATGCGCACCGAAGATGATTTCGGATTTATTCGCAACTATTTGACTGCCGAGATTGCCGATGACCTGGACTTGTTCGTCTATTCCGCGACGCGCGAGGGGGCCGTGCGCGTCACCGATGCCAATATCGACCAATTGCGCGAGACGATCCTAGCCCCCAAATTCAATTTTGGGGCGCCCCGCGTGGTGGTCGAGGACTTGGCATCCGATGGCAGCATCACCCTGCGCCATCAGTATCGAGAGGACGGCCGCGGACTGGATGCGGAGCGGGCTCGACACGTGCTGGAGTACATTGAGCGTATTTGGCGCCGTCCGGTGCGATTGATCACCGTGGACGGCCGGGGTGCGGAGACGAGTTTGACAACCAAGGTAGCCTAGCGGGCAGAGCCTCTGGCGGTCGTTTTCCTGGCGCGCGTACCGGCAGTAGCCAGTAGGGGTTTCAGAAAGTGCCCGGTATGGGATTGCGCCGCTTCGGCGATGTCTTCCGGCGTTCCAGCGGCAAGCAGTTGGCCGCCGCCGCTGCCACCTTCGGGGCCAAGGTCCAGTATCCAATCGGCAGTCTTGACGACATCCAAGTTGTGCTCGATGACGACCACGGTATTGCCGTGGTCGCGCAGCCGGTGGAGTACGCCTAACAGTTGGTTTACATCCTGGAAATGCAGACCAGTTGTGGGTTCATCGAGGATATACAGGGTGCGTCCGGTATCGCGTTTGGACAGTTCCCGTGAGAGTTTGACGCGTTGCGCCTCGCCACCGGACAGTGTGGTCGCCGATTGCCCTAGCCGTACGTAAGACAGGCCTACATCCATTAACGTTTGTAGTTTGCCGGCTATGGAGGGGATCGCTTCGAAGAAGATGCGGGCGTCCTCGACCGTCATTTCCAGCACGTCATGAATGCTTTTGCCTTTATAAAGAATCTCAAGGGTCTCGCGGTTATAGCGTTTGCCGCCACAGATTTCGCAAAGCACGTGGATATCGGGCAAGAAATGCATCTCAACTTTGGTCACGCCATCGCCCTGGCAAGCTTCGCAGCGGCCACCCTTGACGTTGAAACTGAAACGGCCCGGGGCATAGCCGCGTGACCGCGCTTCTGGGGTGGCCGCGAACAATTCTCGGATAGGTGTAAAGATCCCGGTATAGGTCGCAGGGTTCGAGCGTGGTGTGCGGCCGATGGGGCTCTGATCAATGTCCACGCACTTATCAAGACAGTCCAGCCCCTCGATGCTTCGGTGCTGTGCCGGATGCAGGCTGGTGGCTCGATTGAGGGCGGTGGCAGCGGCCGGAAACAGGGTCTCGTTGATCAGCGTTGACTTGCCGGATCCGGAAACGCCGGTTACGCAGGTAAATAGGCCGATCGGAATGTCGACATCCAAATCGCGCAAGTTGTTGCCCGAGGCCCCTCGGATACGCAGCCAAAGATCGGCGTTCGCGGGCGTGCGGTGGTCGGGAACCTCGATGCGTCGGCGGCCACTGAGATAGTCTCCGGTTAGGGACTCAGCTGCTGCGGTGATGTCCGTGACCGACCCCTGTGCCACAACCCGGCCACCATGCACGCCCGCCCCTGGACCGATGTCAAGAATGTGGTCGGCAGCCCGGATGGCCTCTTCATCGTGCTCTACGACAATCACCGTGTTACCGAGATCGCGCAGCCGCAGCAGGGTGTTGAGTAGACGTGCGTTATCGCGTTGATGCAGGCCAATAGAGGGCTCGTCGAGGATGTACATGACGCCCACTAGGCCTGCGCCGATCTGGCTGGCGAGGCGAATGCGTTGTGCTTCGCCGCCCGACAGAGTGTCAGCGCTACGGTCGAGCGTCAGGTAGTTGAGTCCGACGTCGACCAGAAAGTGCAGCCGGTCGCGGATTTCCTTGAGGATCTTGGCAGCGATTTCACCGCGTTGTCCGGGTAGGGAGAAGTCGGTGTAATAGTTGAGCAACTCGCCGGTCGTGCGAGCGGTCAGCGCCGGCAGCGACCGGCCGTCGATGAAGACGTGACGCGCCGCTCGATTGAGTCGTTGTCCGGCGCACTCCGGACAACGCTGGGTACTCAAATAGCGCGCTAGTTCTTCGCGAACGCTGTTCGAATCGGTCTCTCGGTAGCGTCGTTCCATATTGGGAATGATGCCTTCGAAGCGGTGCGTGCGCTTGAACACCGTGCCGCGTTCGTTCACATAGTTGAAGGTGATGGGTTCCTCGCCACTGCCAAAAAGGATCAGTTGCTGATGCTTGGGGTCAAGATCGACATAGGGGCAGTCGATACTGAAGCCATAATGTTCGGCGAGTGATGTGAGCATGTTGAAGTAAAATAGGTTGCGCCGATCCCAGCCGCGGATCGCACCTTCGGAAATGCTCGCATCTGGGTGTTGGATCACCCGGTCGAGATCGAAAAACTGGCGTACCCCCAGACCGTCACACGCCGGGCAGGCTCCCGAGGGATTGTTGAAGGAGAACAGCCGTGGCTCCAGTTCGTCCAGGCTGTAGTTGCAGATCGGGCAGGCGAAGCGAGCCGACAGCAGCCGCTCCGGCTGCCCGCCGTCCATGAAGGCGACGATGGCTAGGCCGTCGGCTAGGCGCAACGCGGTCTCGAACGATTCACTGAGGCGCAGCCGCAATTCGGGCTTCACTCGTAAGCGGTCGATAACCACTTCGATGGAGTGCTTGCGGTTTTTGGTCAGCCGTGGAATTTCGTCGAGTTCGTAGATGGTGCCGTCAATACGCACTCGGACGAACCCCTGGGCGCGTAGTTGCTCGAACAATTGTTGGTATTCGCCCTTACGCTCGCGTACCAGAGGCGCGAGTAGCAATAGCCGGCTGTCTTCCGGCAAGGCCAGAACCTGATCCACCATCTCCGTGACGGTCTGGGCGGCGAGTGGGAGATCATGGTCCGGGCAGCGCGGCTCACCGACACGGGCAAACAACAGGCGCAGGTAATCGTAGATCTCGGTAATGGTACCTACCGTCGAGCGCGGATTGTGCGAGGTCGATTTCTGCTCGATGGAAATCGCCGGCGACAGGCCTTCGATATGGTCGACGTCCGGTTTCTCCATGATCGACAAGAATTGGCGCGCGTACGCGGAGAGCGACTCGACATAGCGCCGTTGCCCCTCGGCATACAGGGTGTCAAAGGCGAGGGACGATTTTCCCGAGCCGGACAGCCCGGTGATCACAATGAGTTGATCCCGGGGAATGCGGAGATCGATATTCTGAAGATTGTGGGTTCGGGCACCGCGAATTTCGATATATTTCATGACAATAGCCCGAGCCGGAGTTACAGAGACGAGCGCGCATTGTAATCGCGGCGCCGTGGACTGTCCGCCCGCAACGGGTAACATGGACGCTGTCGGGAAGCGATGGAGAGTTTGCGCGTGAATATTGTGCCCGTGGTCATGGCAGGCGGGGCAGGCACCCGCCTCTGGCCGTTGTCGAGGCGTTTGTTTCCAAAGCAGTTTCTGCCGCTGGTCGATGAGCTGCCGATGTTGCAAATCACCCTGGGGCGTACTGACGGGCTGGACGCTTCCCCCGCATTGGTGATCTGTAACGAAGAACATCGATTCATTACCGCTGAGCAGGCGCGTCGCTGGGGGGGAGCGCTGGGCGCCATTTTGCTGGAACCTGTTGCCCGCAACACTGCGCCGGCGGTAGCGCTGGCCGCGCTGCTGGCACGGGCCCAGGGCGAGGACCCGTTGTTGCTGGTGCTTGCTGCCGACCATGTGTTGGCCGATGTCGAGGCCTTTCACGCCGCGGTGACGGCAGCGGCTGACCACGCAGAGCAAGGCCAACTGGTGACCTTCGGGCTCCGACCCACGGCCCCGGAAACCGGCTATGGCTATATCCGCCGCGGGGCTCCTTTGGATGGCAGCGTGCCGGCGCATCGAGTCGCGGAATTCGTGGAAAAACCCGATGGCACGAACGCCGCTGCCTATCTAGAGAGCGGCGAGTATTACTGGAACAGCGGCATGTTTCTGTTCCGAGCCAGTTGCTACCTGGAGGAGTTGAGACGGTTTGCTCCCGCGATCTTTGCCGCTTGCGAGGCAGCGATTGCCGAGCGGTCCAGCGATGGAGACTTCGTTCGGGTGGAAGCCGATGCCTTTGCTGCCTGTCCGGCAGATTCCGTCGATTACGCCGTGATGGAGCGAACCGATCAGGCGGTGGTTGTGGAGCTGAATTCAGCTTGGAGCGACGTCGGCTCTTGGGCTGCGCTGTGGGAGCTCGCGGATAAGGACGTCGATGGCAATGTATGCCGCGGCGACGTGTTGCACATCGATGCCAGCGGTAATCTCCTTCGTTCGGAGCATCGATTGGTCGCGGCCGTCGGCCTGCGAGACACGGTAGTGGTAGAGACCAAGGATGCCGTGCTGGTAGCGCCGCGTGAGCGGCTCGACGGCATCAAGCGGCTGGTCGGGGCGCTAGCCGACCAGGAGCGTCCGGAAGAGGAAACCCATCGTCAAGTCTATCGGCCGTGGGGCAGCTACGATTCGGTAGATTCCGGACATCGTTTTCAGGTGAAGCGGATCCTGGTCGAGCCGGGCGCGAGCCTGTCCACGCAGATGCATCACCATCGTGCCGAACACTGGATTGTGGTCGCCGGCACCGCCCAGGTTACTCTCGACGGTCGTGAAACCCTGTTGGCGGAAAACGAATCCATATATATCCCCATCGGCTCGGTCCACGCGCTGGCCAATCCCGGCAAGCTGCCGCTGGAGATCATCGAGGTGCAGACGGGCGCCTATCTTGGCGAGGATGACATTGTGCGGTTCGCCGACCGCTACGGGCGTGGTTGACTGGTGTGAGGTTCGATCCGCGCCAATACGCCATTGGCGGCATCGGTGAGTACATAGAGGTAGCCATCCGGCCCTTGGCGGACATCGCGGATGCGCCAGCCCTGTTCTGTGAGCAGTTTTTCCTGTGGGCGCACGGTGCCGTCACGGATCCGCAGGCGCTGCAGATGGCGGTGCACCAGGGCGCCGACGAACAGGTCGCCACGCCAAGCGGGGAAGTGGTGACCTGTGTAGAAGGCCATGCCGGAAGGCGCAATGGAGGGTGTCCAGTGGTGGCGGGGCGATAGGAACCCAGGCTGGGGGGGCGGTACCCCGATCGTCGGGCCGTGATATTCCCGGCCGAAAGTGACCTGCGGCCAGCCGTAATTGGCACCTGCCGCGAGCACATTGATTTCGTCTCCTCCGCGTGGGCCGTGTTCGTGCAACCACAATTCGCCGGTCTTCGGATGCAGCGCCAATCCCTGAGGATTGCGATGACCGAGGCTGTAGATTTCGGGAAGCGCACCGGGTTGCCCCACAAAGGGATTGCTGGGCACAGCGTCTCCCGTCGCTGTGAGCCGGAGCACTTTGCCAGCGTGGTTGTCCAGCTGCTGAGCCCAATTTCGGTGACGCCGGTCGCCGACGGTCACGAACAAGTGGCCTGCACGGTCGAACAGTAGGCGAGAGCCGAAATGCTGGTCCGCCCACGTTGGCGGTACGGCGCTGAACAGTTCTGCAAAGCTTTCCAGATGGCTGTGTCGCAGCTGCCCGCGACCAACGGCGGTGGTCAAGCCGGCATCCGTCTTTTTGACATAGCTTAGGTAGACCAGCCGGTTGCGGACAAACTGGGGATGCAGAGCGACATCAAGTAGTCCGCCCTGCCCCAGTGCCGCCACCGCAGGGGTCCCGTCAATGACCTGCCGGCGGTTATTGTGGAGGTTGAGGCGCAGGAGGCGTCCGGACCTCTCGGTAACGAGGGCCTCGTCGCCGGGCAGAAAAGTGAGTCCCCAGGGATGTTCCAGCCCCTCGGCCAGGATCCGCAGGGAGTGGCGCGGTGGCGCCTCCACCGTGCAGGCTACCGTGAACAGCGCAAGTACTAGGGTGGCGGCAGTGCCGCGGGGACCATATCGGCGACGGCGGGCTGTCATGGTCTTGGCCGGGTGTCATCGAGGCCGAGCATTATCCTAACACCGCCCGCTGGTTGCGATCTGCTAGCCGAAATCCCCGCGAGGATTTCAAGGCGATAGTCCTCGCCGTATATTGCGGCCGCGATCAGGGGCGAATTCCGTCCGTATGGTTGTAGGGGTGCATCGGAACACGACACCCGTGGCGGTGAGCTGAAACCGTGTCGCCGCAGTCCAACGGGACCTGCAGCGTTTGGGATCGGGCGCGGGTCTTCAGGGTGCTGAGTCGGTCGTTATGGCGTCCCGAGCCACGCAATAGCCAGGTTCTGGGGTTGGGCGGACCTCGGCGCAGAATCTTTCCCCGATCCGTGATCTCGACGTCTACGCAATACGTCAACCTGTTGGGCGAAGCTTACGCAGAAGGTATATCCTTATCGGGCCAGACTGGGCGGTCTACCCAGTCTGGCCACTGGGCGCGGCGCTGGAAAGCGTTGAGCCGCCCTTTTTTCCAGGCGACTTCCCGGTAATGGCGCCGATGCGGCTCGAGCGTGACGAGCTGCACAGTCGCCGATTCCTCTCGGTTAGGTAGTCAATGAGGTAGCGTCATGGAAAGGAGCAAGATCACCGTGATTCCCGGCGATGGCATCGGTCCGGATATCGTCGACGTCACATTGGCGGTACTCGACAAGCTGGATGTCGGATTGGACTATGAGATGGCGGTCGCCGGGCAGACTGCCCTCGATCAAGGGATGGATCTTATCCCCGAACAGACGTTGGCTGCGCTGGAGGCCAACTGTGCGGCCCTGAAGGGGCCCATTACCACGCCCATCGGCAGGGGATTCTCCTCCGTCAATGTATCGCTGCGCCGACGTTTCGATCTCTTTGCCAACGTGCGTCCGGCGCTGTCGATTCCTGGGGTGCAATCGCGTTACCAGGACGTCGATCTCGTCATTGTGCGGGAAAACATGGAAGGCATTTATTCCGGACAAGGGCAATCGCTGAGTCCCGATGGCGAGCGCGCAGAGTTGACCAGCGTGGTGACCCGTAAGGGTTGTACCCGGGTGTTGCGTTACGCCTTTGAGATGGCGAGGCGCCAGGGAAGGCGCAAGGTGACTGTGGTGCACAAAGCCAACATCATGAAGAGTACCTCGGGCCTCTTTCTGGATGTGGCCCGCTCCATTGCCCGGGACTATCCCGATCTGACCCATGAAGAGCTGATCATCGATAACTGTGCCATGCAGCTGGTAATGAACCCGAATCGGTTCGATGTTCTGGTCACCACCAACCTCTTTGGCGACATCCTCTCGGATCTGTGCGCCGGTCTGGTCGGCGGGCTGGGTTTGGCGCCAGGTGCCAATATTGGTGAACACAAAGGCTTGTTCGAAGCCGTGCATGGTAGCGCGCCTGACATCGCCGGGCGCAACATCGCCAACCCCACGGCGCTTTTGTTGGCGGCGGCGCTGATGCTGGACTATCTGGACCGCCAGGAGGCCGCGCAGCGTATACGTGCAGCGATTCGTCAGGTGATCGGTGGCGGCCAGGAGCTGACGCCGGATCTGGGCGGTAGTGGCACAACCAGTGGCTATGCCGCGGCACTGTTGCGCGCGCTGTGAGCCTGCGACTCGGGCGGATTTTGCATTTACAGGCCCATTGAGTATGCTAGCCGCCCCCTGAGGTATCTGTATCAAAGCCCCGGCATGCTTACCGCTCTCGAACTGCGGGCCCTGTTGGGGCTGGTTTTCCTCTACGCCACGCGCATGCTCGGTTTGTTCATGGTGTTGCCGGTGCTGGCGCTCCATGCTCCGGAGTACCAGGGCGCCACGGCGCTCACCATCGGTTTGAGCCTCGGTATCTACGGACTGTCTCAGGGCCTGCTACAAATTCCCTTTGGTATTGCTTCTGATCGCTGGGGGCGCAAACCGCTGATTGTGATCGGGCTGTTGCTGTTTGCTGCCGGTTCGGTAGTGGCGGCGTGCGCTCAGGAGGTATATACCCTGATGGCCGGCCGGGCGCTGCAGGGTGCCGGTGCGGTGTCCGGGGTCATCATGGCGTTACTCGCCGATGTGACCCGGGAGCAGGTGCGCACCCGCGCCATGGCCGCGGTGGGGGGGAGCATCGGCCTGTCCTTTGCACTGGCCATGGTGCTGGGCCCGCTGATCGCGTCTCGCTGGGGCATGGACACGGTCTTCTGGGTGACCGCCGGTCTCGGTTTATTGGGGCTGCCGGTGTTGTGGGCGATTCCCGCGCCAAGTCCAAGCGCCGGGCGCGAATTGGGCCCTATCCCGCAGTTGTTGGGTCGTGTATTGCGCGATCGGGAGTTGCTGCGGCTGGATCTGGGAATCTTTGTGCTGCATTTCGCTCAGATGGCCACCTGGGTGTCGGTCCCCGTCCTCCTGGAGCAGGTGGTCGGCTTTGCGCGCGATCAGCACTGGTATCTGTATCTTGCCACCATGGGCGGCGGCTTTCTGCTGATGATCCCTTTTGTCTGGTACGGTGAAACGCGACGGCGCTTGAAGCCAGTTTTTGTGGGGGCCATCGCGCTCCTGGCGGTCGCCGAGGTGGTGATTGCTCAGGCAGGAGCGGGGTTTGGCGCGATGGTGACGGGACTGCTCCTGTTCTTCATGGCTTTCAATCTGCTCGAGGCCACATTGCCCTCGTTGGTGAGCAAGCGTTCGCCTGCGGGCATCAAGGGTAGTGCCCTGGGCGTCTATTCGACCAGCCAGTTCCTCGGCGCTTTCTGTGGGGGTGCCGCGGGCGGCTTGGCAGCGCAAGCCTTTGGCTGGGATGGCGTCTTTTGGCTGGCGGCGGGGGCGGCGTTGGTCTGGCTCGCGGTCGCGAGCACCATGAGCCCACCGCGTCGTTTGCGGAGCTTGACGCTACCCGCGGAGGCAGGTGTAGAGGCCCCGAAATACGAGGATTTGGTCGGTATCGTCGGTGGGGTCGAAGATGTGATCCACCTTCCCGGACAGCGCACGACCTACATCCAAGTCGACGAGGATACCCTCGATAGCAGGCACCTTGAACGGGTGCTGGGGCGTCGGCTGACCTTTTGACCGGCGCTCCGCGGTTGGCGGTACCCAAAACTACCGGTTACACTGCTCTCCCCCAAGCGAACGTCCCGCGCGAGGATTTCGGCCATGGCTCGTGGCATCAACAAGGTGATATTGATCGGCAACCTGGGCGCTGACCCGGAGACCCGCTACATGCCCAGTGGTGGCGCGGTGACGAATATTCGCCTCGCCACTTCGGAGGCCTGGAAAGACAAGCAGAGCGGTGAGCAGAAAGAGCGCACCGAGTGGCACAACGTGGTGTTTTTTAACCGCTTGGCAGAGATCGCCGGAGAATATTTGCGCAAGGGTTCCAAGGTGTATGTCGAGGGCTCCTTGCGCACCCGCAAATGGCAAGGCCAAGACGGGCAGGACCGCTACACCACCGAGATTGTCGCTAGCGAAATGCAGATGCTCGACAGCCGTGGGATGGGGGGGGAGCAATCTGCGCCGCGTGCCAGCGGGGGGGGATATCCACAGCGTAGTCAGGGCGGAAACGCCGTTGCCGAGCCGGAGATGGCGCCGTCGGGATTCGATAATTTCGACGACGATATTCCCTTCTAAACCCTGGGTGCTCGTCGGATGCCAACTGTACGAGGGAGCTACTGTTGAATTCCAATCTCATCTGGCACAAGGCTCTGATTTCCAAAGCAGACCGCGCTCGTCAGAAGCGACAAAGACCCTGTGTGATCTGGTTTACCGGGCTGAGCGGAGCGGGCAAGTCGACCTTGGCCAACGCGCTGGAGCACGCGCTCTTTGAGCGCGGACACCACTCCTACCTGCTCGACGGCGATAATGTCCGCCACGGGCTCAACCGGGATCTCGGCTTCAGCGACGCGGATCGAGAGG
The DNA here is from genome assembly GCA_041594335.1 of Porticoccaceae bacterium. GTDB lineage: Bacteria > Pseudomonadota > Gammaproteobacteria > Pseudomonadales > Porticoccaceae > JAGPUQ01. The sequence goes on along the minus strand of JBFHML010000011.1, from coordinate 5,465 downwards.
AGAACATCCGCCGCATTGCGGAGGTCGCCCGGCTTTTCGTCGATGCCGGCCTCATTGTAATGACCGCTTTTATTTCGCCGTTTCGCGCGGATCGGCAGCTGGCCCGAGCGCTGTTGGAGGGCGATGAGTTTGTCGAGGTGCACGTCGCCACACCGCTCGAGATTTGTGAGAAGCGTGATCCGAAAGGGCTTTACCGAAAGGCCCGAGCTGGCGAAATTCCCAATTTCACTGGGATCGATTCCGCCTACGAGCCGCCTTTGGCCCCCGAAGTCGTGGTAGATACGGCGTCCGGGGATCTCAGTGCCTGTGTCCGCGAGATGCTCTCGGAGCTCGAGCGTCTCGCGGTCATCTGAAGGCCCTCAGGCGCCCCGATAGCGCTCGAGCACCAAGCAGGCGTTGGTGCCGCCAAACCCGAAGCTGTTCGACATGACGCGTTCGAGTTCGACTCCGTCGACCCGCTCGGTGGCGATATTGGCGCCCGCGACCGCCGGATCCAGATGATCCACGTTGGCCGATGCCGCGATAAAGCCATGGCGCATCATCAGCAGGCTGTATATGGCCTCATGGACACCAGCGGCGCCCAGCGAGTGACCGGAAAGCGACTTGGTTGAGCTGATGGGCGGCATCTCCGAGCCAAACACTTCCTGAATCGCGTGGATTTCCTTGATGTCGCCGACCGGGGTACTGGTGCCGTGGGTGTTGATGTAGTCGATGGGTCCTTGCACGGTATCCAGCGCCTGGCGCATGCATCGAACGGCCCCCTCGCCCGAGGGGGCGACCATGTCAAAGCCGTCGGAGGTCGCGCCATAGCCGACGATTTCAGCGTAGATGGTGGCGCCACGGGCGCGAGCGTGCTCCAGTTCCTCGACGACAAAGCAGCCACCGCCACAGGACATCACGAAGCCGTCGCGATCGCGATCATAGGGGCGCGATGCGCGCTCCGGGGTATCATTATATTGGGTGGACAGTGCGCCCATGGCGTCGAACATGCTCACCATAGACCAGTGTTCTTCCTCGGCGCCGCCGGCAAACACTAGATCCTGCTTGCCCAGCTGGATCTGTTCCACGGCCGCACCGATGCAGTGGGCACTGGTAGCGCAGGCTGAGGAAATGCTGATATTGAGACCCTGAATCTGGAAGGGCGTGGCCAGACAAGCCGATACCGTACTGCTCATGATCTGGGTAACTCGGTACGGGCCAATGCGGCGTACGCCCTTTGCTCGCAGGGTGTCGACGGATTCGACGAATTTCTCTCCCGAGATGCCGCCCGAACCCATGATGATTCCGGTGCGCGGATTAGAAATCTGTGCTGCCTCTAACCCGGCATCGTCAATCGCCTGCTGCATGGCAGCATAGCCGTAGATGGCGGCGGTGCTCATGAAGCGGAGATGTTTGCGATCGATCAGTGCACTGGGGTCCAGTTCGATCTGTCCGGCGATCTGGCTCTTCATGCCCATTTCCTGGTAGGCGGGCATAGCGCGGATCCCGGAGCGGCCTTCACGCAGGGCTGCGGCGACAGCGTCGACGTCGTTGCCCAAGCACGAAACAATGCCCATACCGGTGATTACCGCTCTTCTCATGGTGTCAATCTCTCGGGTAATGGGAGGGATGCCTAGAGGGGTGGCCGGCATTGTACGGGAAGGCGGCGGCCGCTAAAAGTTGCCGGTCGACTGGAAAATGCCGACTCGCAACTCTTTGGCGGTATAGATCTCTTTGCCGTCCACTGCCACTGATCCATCGGCGATGGCCATGACCAGCTTGCGCTCTACCAGCCGCGAGATATCGAGTCTATAGGTCACTCGTTGCGCGTTTGGCAAGATCTGTCCGAAAAATTTGACCTCACCGGATCCCAGCGCCCTGCCAAAACCGTCATTGCCCCGCCAAGTGAGGTAGAAGCCGACCAGTTGCCAGAGTGCGTCAAGTCCTAGGCAGCCGGGCATGACAGGATCGCCGACGAAGTGGCATCCAAAGAACCAGAGGTCCGGGTGGATGTCCAACTCCGCGATCACTTGCCCTTTGCCATAGCGTCCGCCGGTGGCGTCGATCTGGGTGACTCGGTCGACCATCAGGAGCTGGCCGTCGGGGAGGCGCGCTGCGCGGCTGCCGAAGAGCTCTCCGCGAGCACAAGCAAGGAGCTCATCGCGGGTAAATTGGTTCTGGCGACCGCGGATTGCCGCGCCCTCCGGGGCATTCCGGTCGGGCTGCTGAGGTGAAACGGACATGGTGTTTCCGGTTGGGCCTAGAAGGCGGCATTCTACGCCACAAGCCGGTCCCTCGCAGCCTTCCGATTCGCGGTCGACGTGATCCCGGGTAGCCGGTACTCTGCGCTGGGCGTGCCTGGAGCGGCGGCGCCGACTTCGTCGTTGTACATAGAGAAGGAGTTAGCATGTTGAAGAAGTGCCTGTTTCCAGTCGCGGGCTATGGCACGCGATTTCTCCCGGCCACCAAAGCCATGCCCAAGGAAATGCTCCCGGTGGTGAACAAGCCCCTGGTGCAGTATGGCGTTGAGGAGGCGCTGGCTGCCGGCTTGCCGGAAATCTGCTTTGTCACAGGTCGTGGCAAGCGCGCCATCCATGATCATTTCGATATCAGTTACGAGCTCGAACACCAAATTGCCGGTACCGACAAGGAGAGTTATCTGGTCGGTATCCGGGATATTATCCATCGTGGACGGTTTGCTTCGACGCGGCAGCTGGAGATGAAGGGCCTGGGGCATGCCATTCTCACCGGTGAGCAGTTGGTAGGGAATGAACCCTTTGGCGTCATTCTCGCCGATGACCTTTGCTTCAACGACGGTCCGGGGATCATGGCGCAGCTGGTAGAGGTCTACCGGCGCACCGGCAGCAGTGTGGTGGCCATCGAGGAAGTTCCGGAGGGCGAGGTCAGTAAGTTCGGGATTGTCGCCGGTGAGGAAGAGGAGCCGGGTCTTTATCGAGTGACGGATATGGTGGAGAAGCCGCAACCCGACCAGGCGCCAAGCAACTTGGCGATCATTGGTCGTTACGTACTGTCGCCCTTCATTTTCGAATTGCTGCGTCACACCAAGCCGGGTAAGAACGGGGAGATCCAGCTCACCGATGCCCTGCTGATGCTCGCCAAGACCAGTCGCGTGTTGGCCTATAAATTTGAGGGGCGTCGCTTTGATTGCGGTAGCGTCGGCGGTTTCGTCCAAGCTACGAACTATGTGTATGAGCATGTGTATGGCAGGGAGAGCGATCGATGAGCAAGGCGATCGAGTGCTTTAAGGCTTACGATGTTCGGGGTCGGGTACCGGAGCAGCTCGACGAAGATATCGCTTACCGAATCGGCAGGGCCTTTGCGACTTGGCGGCGGGCACGCAGTATCGCGGTGGGTCACGATATCCGGCTGACCAGCCCCGCCCTGTGCGCCGCTGTCGTCGATGGGATACGCGACGCCGGTAGCGACGTTGTGCATATCGGTCAGTGTGGTACTGAAGAGATTTATTTCGCCACCTTCCATGGCGGTCATGACGGCGGTTTAGTCGTCACTGCGAGTCACAACCCCAAAAATTTCAACGGAATGAAATTCGTGCGGGAGGGCGCCCGCCCGGTCAGTGGTGATGACGGTCTGCCAGAGATTCGTGCGCTGGCCGAGGGTGGGTTTGGCGCGCCCGGGGTGGAGCGTGGTGCCTTGAAGCACGACCCCGACAAGGGCGCTTACATCGAGCACCTGTTGTCCTATATCGACGTCAGTGTGTTACGGCCGCTGCGTGTCGTGGTGAATGCCGGTAATGGTGGTGCCGGACCGGTGCTGGATCTGCTCGAAAGCCGCTTGCCGTTGGAATTTATCAAGTTGCAACACGAGCCCGACGGTCATTTTCCTAACGGCGTGCCCAATCCATTGCTGGCGGAAAATCGTCGTTTGACTGCGGATGCAGTGCGTTCCTGTGGTGCCGACCTGGGAATCGCTTGGGATGGTGATTTTGACCGTTGTTTTTTCTTTGATGAACAGGGCGACTTTGCAGAGGGTTACTATGTGGTGGGCCTGCTCGCGGAAGCTTTCCTACGCAAGCACGGCTCAGGCGCAATCGTGCACGATCCTCGTCTGACCTGGAATACCCGGGAGATTGTTGCCCGCCATGGCGGAAGCGCCGTACAGAGCCGGACCGGACATGCGTTTATCAAGCAGGTCATGCGCGACCACGATGCGCTCTATGGCGGCGAGATGAGCGCGCATCACTATTTCCGTGACTTTGCCTATTGCGACAGCGGCATGATCCCCTGGCTCCTGGTGGTGGAGTTGCTATCTCAGCGAGGACAGCCCCTATCGGCATTACTGGAAGAGGCGCAGCGGGCCTACCCGGTCAGCGGCGAGATCAACCGTGAAGTGGCTGACCCCGCCGCGGCGATCGAGGCGATCTGTCGTAGATACCGTGACGCCGGCGGCGAGGTGGATCGCACTGATGGCGTCGCCGTCAGCTTCGCCGAATGGCGGTTCAACCTCCGCTTGTCGAACACGGAGCCCCTGGTGCGCTTGAACGTGGAAACCCGAGGCAATGCCGCGCTCCTGCGTGCTAAAACCGCCGAGTTGCTGGCGCTGTTGGACGCTGGCTAATAGTTCAGGCGGTATTGAGCGCGGTGGTGATATCGATCACCGCCTTCTTGCCGTCGCCAAAGACCATGAGGCAATTGTCGAGCGCGAACAACGGATTGGGCAGGCCGGCAAAACCGGAACCCAGAGATCGTTTGATGACTACGACGGTCTTCGCCTTGTCGACGTTGAGAATCGGCATGCCATAGATCGGGCTGCCTTGATCCTCCCGCGCCATGGGGTTGGTGACATCATTGGCGCCGATGACGATCGCCACGTCGGTTTGCTCGAAGGTGGGATTGATGCGGTCCATCTCTACCAGTTTGTCGTAGGGGACTTCGGCTTCGGCCAGCAGCACGTTCATGTGGCCCGGCATGCGGCCGGCCACCGGGTGGATGGCAAACTCCACTTCGGTATCTCGGCCCTCGAGGACATCCATCAGCTCGCGAACAGCGTGCTGAGCCTGGGACATCGCCATGCCGAAGCCGGGTACGATCACCACGCGCCGCGCGGTCTCCAGGATCATGGCGATCTCTTCCGCCTGAGCGCTCTTCACCTTGCCGGCATAGATGGCGTCGGCATCAATAGCCGCTCCGCCTGGTGCCATGACCCCGAACAGCACGTTGGTGAGCGAGCGATTCATCGCCTTGCACATGATCTGGGTGAGGATGATTCCGGAAGCGCCGACCAAGGAGCCGGACACGATCAAAACCGTGTTCTCCATGATGAAGCCCGCGGTCGCGGCGGCGATACCGGAATAAGAGTTGAGCAGCGCGATGACCACCGGCATGTCGGCGCCACCGATCGGGAGCACCAGTGTGATGCCGAGGAGAGCGGCCAGGGCGATCAACCCCCAAAACAGTGTGGTATTGCCGGGCTCCAGGCTCAGTAGTGCTCCGGTGACCAGCGCTGCC
>JBFHML010000010.1:0-57901 GCA_041594335.1 Porticoccaceae bacterium | reverse complement strand
GGGCGCCTCACCGACCTTTGAGCCTGGCGGTCAATGTCAGTCCACACCAGTTCCGCCACGCCGAGTTCGTTCCCTGTGTAGCCGAGGCGATACACGAGTTCGGCGTCCCGGCCGACGCGCTGGTCGTCGAAATCACCGAAGGCACTATGCTCGACAGCATCGATCTGATTATCGACCGCATGCGCCATCTCAAGGCGCTTGGCGTGGCCGTGTCGGTCGATGATTTTGGCACCGGGTACTCCTCCCTCTACTATCTCAAAAACCTACCCCTGGACGAGATCAAGATCGATCAGTCCTATATCCGCGATCTACTCGATGATGCCAACGACGCCGCGATCGTGGAGAGCATCATCGCCATTGCCCGCAATCTGCAATTACGGACCGTCGCCGAAGGGGTGGAAACCCTCGCCCAGGCCGAAGCGCTGCGCGCTATGGGTTGCACTCTTCATCAGGGCTATTTCTATTCCCGACCATTGCCGTTGGCCGACTTCGAGGACTTTGCCGGAATCTGAACCTCGCCCAGCCTGACGACTGCAGTGCTTGCTCCGTGGTGCCGGCCCGCCTAAGCTGCCGTCATGAACGAAGACGACGCCGATTTCCGTATGCTCATGGCCGATGTAGAACCGCTGCGCCAAGCCGAGCGACTGATCGCGCGACGATCGCGCACCCGCGCTCCGGGGCAAGAGCTACGGCGCCGCGCGGCGGAAGAAGAACGTTCGCGTGACGGCAACTACCTGGCGCGCGCCGAGCAGGTCACCCCGGTAGCGCCTTGGGCGGTGCTCGAGTGGCGGCGCGACGGTGTCCAACACGGTGTCTATCGCAATCTGCGCCTCGGTCGCTACGCCATCGATGCCCGCCTCGATCTGCATCGCCTCACCGTGGAGCAAGCACGCCTGGCGGTATTTCAGTTTGTCCGTGACGCCCTGGCCCACGATATCCGCTGCGGACTGATCAGTCACGGCCGCGGCGAAGGCCGCCACCCACCAGCCCTACTCAAAAGTTGCGTCAATCACTGGCTGCGCGAACTCGACGAAGTACTGGCCTTCCATAGCGCCGAACGCCGTCACGGCGGCGCCGGCGCCACTTATGTGCTATTCCGCAAGAGCCAGCGAAAGAGTGACGATAATCGGGAGCGGTTCGGCTCTCGCGCCGAATGACACAGACCAGCGCGCACCGCTCCCGTGTGACCTCAAAACCAACGGGAGCGACACGGCAGTTGCGCCTCGGCAGGCAGAGACTCCCGGGTCAGTCCAAACCCGTCCGCTGACAGGCTCGGCCGCGGCGGGAGAAAAGCGCCAGGTGCTTGCCGGCGCCACCATCCGCTATTGGGCCGTTGCGAGACGTCGCACTGCCCGAAGAGACTGCCGGACATTCTCCACCGGTGAAACCCCGCCGATAGTTTCAGCGATCCGACCGCTGGGTGTGATAATGAAGGTCATGCGCTCCGCAAAGCCATGCCGGATCTCGATACCCCGGGTGTCCCGAATGCCGGGCCGGGCCTCGGCAACCCGAACGCCATAGGACCGCGTGATCTCGCCTTCGGGATCGGACGCCACCGGCAACTTGCCGGCACAGGCATCGGGATCGGCCGAAAAATCGTTCAGTCGGTCGATCGAATCAAGCGACACACCAATCACACTAGCACCCGCTGCCTGAAACTCCCCCAGGCTCAATGCGAATTCTCGGGCTTGGAGATTACAGCCCCGCGTATAGGCAGACGGATAAAAGTAGACCACGACCGTCCCTCGTCCAAGGGCTTCGGCCAACGAAAAGCGGAACGCTTCGCCCGCCAAGGAAGCAGGAGCCTCGAACAGGGGGGCCTGATCGTCGATTTCGAGTGCCGACAACGCTGACATCGCGAATGCCGCAACCAGCAACGCCGCTAGCGTACGCATTTTCATGGGGGTCACCTGCCTGCATCCGCGCGTGTTCCTGTTCATCCTGAACATTTCCACTCCTTCCGGCAAGAGTCTGAAGACCAGCGGGAACCGCGGCCGCGGTTCGCAGTGACTGGATTACACCAAAGCGGCAGCGGCGGCCGTCTGCGGATGCTGCCGGGCCCTGGTTGGGCGAGGAGCCTCAGTCTACTGGGGCAGAGAATTGGCGCCTCTGGAGAGATTCGAACTCCCGACCAACCGGTTCGAAGCCGGTTACTCTATCCAGCTGAGCTACAGAGGCGAAACCTGAGTTTCATCGACACCGTATCATCGGTCGTTGCCGCGCGCGCCGCAACGACCGATCCACGTACCGCCAAGGATACCAGAATCTCGCGTCTCCTCCCCAGCCGGAAGGACGCTCTTGGAGGAGTGCGTCCGCAAACAAGGCGAAGTTGAGCAGCCAGCCAAGATTTTCCGCCCTCGCCACGTGCCGCGCCAACGTCTCGTTCGCCGACTCCATCCAAGCGGACCTACGCCCGGCAGCCCGAGCACTTGGCGGCTGTTCGCCTCATCTGCCGGCCCAGCGCGGCTTGCGCTTCTCTGCAAAGGCTTTGGGTCCCTCGACGAAATCCGAGCTGTGATACATGGCCGCGACGGCATCGAGTTGCTGGGCCATGGCCTGTTCGAGGTTGGCTTCATCAAGGCCGCGCAGCACCGCCGCCTTGCTCGCCCGGATCGACAGCGGCGCACACTCGAGGATCAGCATTGCCCAGCGCCTGGCGGCATCCAGCAATTCAGCGGGCGGCACCACTTCGTTGACGAAACCCAGTTCCCTGCCCTCGGCAGCGCTGACGCGACGCCCGGTGAGAATCATGCCCATGGCTTGCTTGAGCCCGATCTGGCGTGGCAGCCGATGTAAGCCGCCAGCGAGTGCGGCGAGTCCGACGCGAGGCTCGGGCAAGGCAAATACCGCCGTCTCGGCAGCGATAATGAGATCACAGGCCAACGCAATCTCGAAGCCACCGCCCATCGCCACGCCATTGACCGCAGCGATCACCGGCTTGTCGAGGTCAAACCGGGAAGTCAAACCCGCAAAGCCCGTGCGGGGTCGCTCGCGGGCTCCCCCGGCGGCCTGAAACTTGAGGTCGTTCCCCGCACTGAAAGCACGCTCGCCGGCGCCAGTGAGAATGGCCACCCACTGCTCGGGGTCGGCGGCAAAGTCGTCGAACACTCGTTCGAGCTCGAAATTGGCCGCCGGGTGCAGCGAGTTCATGACTTCCGGGCGGTTGATGGTGACCGTCAGCACCCGGTCTTCGAGCTGGGTGGAACAGAATTCCAAATGTCGCGTGGTCATGAGCATCCCCTGCATGCGGTAGGTTTTTCCGCATCATAGGCGATTCAGCGCTCGCCGCGCGCCGTCAGCCAGGCCAAGATGCCGCCGCGCAGGCTGAATACCGATTCGCAACCTGCGGCCCGCAGCCGTTCGACAGCGCGCCGGGAACGCGCGCCGCTCTGACACACCAGCAACCCACCGGTGGTCAGACGCGCATCCTCGGTGGTGAGTTGATCCAGCGGAATATTGAGGCCGCCCAGATTGAACGCCGCGAATTCGGCCGCACTGCGCACATCGATCAGCGCACCCTCGCCACGTTCCAGCGCCGCGGCGAACTCTGTCGGGGTCAACTCCCAATCAGCAACGGCACCAGCACAAGCCGGTGCCGGGGGGAGTTCGGCGCGCCCCCGGGTGTTGCAACAGGGGCAAGTGGGTTCGCGGCGCAAGCGTAGGCGACGCAGCTCTAGGCCGAGCCCGTCCCACAGCAACAGATGATTGCGGCTCGGCGTGGGCAGATCGAGCAGCAATTTCAGCGCCTCACCAGCCTGCAGCAGACCGAGCAATCCCGGAACCACGCCCAGCACACCGGCGGCAGCGCAATCGAGCAAGCCCTCTGGGTGGTCGGGATAAAGACACTGGAAACAGGCACCATCGGGATCGAACAGTGCTAGTTGACCGGCAAAGCGATCCACTGCGGCGAATAACCACGGGGTTGCGTGGCGCCGGCAGGCGGCGTTGAGCAGATAACGCACGGCCATCTGATCCGTGCAGTCGAGCACCAAATCAGCCTCTGCAACCAACACATCGACATTGTCAGGGGTAAGCGGCGCGGCGACCGCACGCACATCGATATCAGTATTGCGCGTCTCGAGCTGGCGGGCGGCAGCCTCCGCTTTGTCGGCGCCGACATCGACCTCAGCGTAGAGCACCTGGCGATGGAGGTTCGACAAGGCCACCACATCACCATCGATGAGGGTCAGCTTCCCGACCCCGGCGCCGGCCAGATAGAGCGCCGCCGGCGCGCCCAGGCCACCGGCACCGACCACCAACACTTGGGCACGACGCAGCCGCCGCTGCCCCTCGGGACCCATTTCAGGCAACTGCACCTGGCGCGCGTAGCGCAGCCATTCTCGGGCGCTGAATCGCGCGTCAGCGACCATCGAACCACGCCACCAGGGCCCGAGCCGTCGCCTCTGGATTCGCCGCCTGGGTAATGCCGGAAATCATGGCGACGCCATCGGCACCGGCGTCCACCACGCCCGGCGCACGGGCGGCATCGATGCCACCGATGGCCACCAGCGGGTAGGCGGAAAACAGCCGCCGCCAATAGCGCAGCCCCTCGAGACCGTGCGGTATCCAGGGCATCACTTTGGCAGTGGTCTCGTAAATGGGCCCGCAGGCCACATAGGACGGCCGCAGAGCGTGGGCGCGGGCGGCTTCCCAATGGCAATGGGTACTGATACCGACGCGCAATCCTGCGGCCCGCAAGCCATCGAGATCAGCATCGAGTAGATCCTCCTGGCCCAAGTGGACGCCATAGGCGCCCTCTTTCAAGGCGAGCCGCCAATGATCGTTGATAAACAGTCGCGCCCCGCGCTGCCGGGCCAATCCGATAGCGCCGCGCACCTCGGTGCGCAGGGCCGCACCCTGTAAATCCTTTACTCGCAGCTGGATGGTTCGCACCCCTTCCGGCAAGAGGCGGCCAAGCCAATCAGCCCGATCCACGATGGGATAGAGCCCTAGACGCGGCGCATTGCAGTCGGGAAACGGGGGCGGCTCACAATAGAATGGCCCCGGCGTCAGTGCCGGCAAATCTTCGGCCGCGTCTGGAAAGCGGTCGACGCACACCGGTCCCTCCCGCCCGCCGCAGGCATAGCCCTGGCGCAACCCTTGATTGATCGCCGCCTTGGCGATCACCACCGCATCCGCAACCCCATAATCCAGCGCCAGCGCGGTGGCCGCGGCGGCCGCCAAGGCACAGCCAGTGCCGCGCGCATGAACCGCCGGCAACCGGGGGCTGTGCAGCCAGAACGACCGATCACCGCTATGCAGGTAATCGCTGCTGTAGTCGCCATCCCCATGGCCGCCTTTGATGAACACGGCGCCAGCGCCCAGCGCACGCAACGCTCGGGCCGCGCGCTCCACATCGGTGGCAGTGTGGATTGCGATACCCGTCAGCGCCTCGGCTTCGGCCAGGTTCGGTGTGACCAACGCCGCCCTGGGCAATAGGGTTGCACGCAGTGCCGCGGGCACCTCCTCGGCCGCCAGGGTCATACCCGAGGAACTCTGCAGCACCGGATCACAGACCAGCAGCGCGCCGGTCTGTGCACAGAAATTCGCCACCCGTTCAACCTGGGCGGCATCGGCGAGCAACCCCGTCTTGACCACGGCCGGCGCAAGCTGAGCCGCGGCGCTCAACTGGCTATCGAGCACGGCGGACGCCACCGGATTGCGCGCACCGCCCTCGCTTTGCTGTGCGGTGTTAGCCGTGATCACCGGCGCCCCATGCGCACCCAGCGCGGCGATAACGCGCAGATCGACGGCGATGCCGGCGACGCCGGTGGCCTCGCTGCCGGCGACCACCAATACCACGGGACGGGCGGCATTCATTGCTGCTGCCAAAAGGGCGTTCCCACCACGGGAGTGCTGGGCTGCGCGAGATCGCGCTCGGGCATCCGCCCAGCCTCGAAGGCGAGACGACCGGCCAACACTGCGTGGCGGAACGCCGCGGCCATGACGACCGGATCGGTCGCCTGGGCGATGGCGGTATTGAGCAACACGGCGTCGTACCCCAACTCCAACGCCTGGGCGGCGTGCGACGGTACACCGAGCCCGGCATCCACAATCAGCGAGATTCCCGGCAGGCGCTCGCGCAGGGTGCGCAGCCCATAGGGGTTGAGCAATCCGCGTGCGGTGCCGATGGGCGCGCCCCAGGGCATCAAGATACGGCAGCCGGCGGCGATCAGCTTCTCGCACACCACCAGATCCTCGGTGCAATAGGGGAAGACCTCGAAGCCCTGGGCAATCAATTCCCGAGCCGCTTCCACCAGCCCGAAGGGATCGGGCTGCAGGTTGTAATCATCGCCGATGACTTCGAGCTTGATCCAGTGCGTGCCGAATAGCTCGCGGGCCATCTGCGCGGTGGTGATGGCCTCGCGCGCCGAATGGCAGCCGGCGGTGTTGGGCAGTAGCCGTACATTCAGTGCGCGCAATGCCGCCCAGAAATCCTCGCCGCCGCGCGCGCCGGCCTGCTGGCGCCGCAGGGACACCGTGACTACGGAGGACCCGGCAGCGCGAATGGCCTCCTGCATGATACGCGGCGAGGGGTAGAGCGAAGAGCCGATCAGCAATCGACTATCGAGCGTACAATCTGCCAGTTGCCACATGCTCAGCCACCCTCCATGGGCACGACCAATTCGATACGGTCGCCATCGGTCAGGCGGTAAGCGCGATAGGCGCTTTTGGGAACGAACTCCTCGTTGACCGCCACCGCAAAATCACAGGCACTGGTCAGCACTGGCAGCACTTCGGCCAACGACCGGCCGCAGGGCAGTGTTTTCCGCTCGCCGTTGCAGATCACCTGTATTTCGGGCTCACTCATGCCGCCCCCTCCTCGATAAACCATTCCGCGCACAATGACCGTCCAGCACCATCGAGCCGGGCTAGGGCCGCCTCGGCTAAGGCCGGGGCAAGCAGGAAGCCATGGCGGAACAGGCCGTTGATACGCATCAGTCCTGGCGACACCAACAGCCGCGGCAGATTGTCGTCGAATGCCGGCCGACAATTCGCATCGCTCGCCAGTACTCGCGCTTCCGCGAAACCCGGGTGCAGACTGTAAGCCGCAGAAAGCAGTTCCAACGCGGAGCGCACCGTGATCGGCCCTTGGTCATCGCTCTCGATCTGGGTGGCGCCAAGCACAAATTCCCCGCCGTGCCGCGGCACCACATAGAGCCGATAACGGGGATGTACGAGGCGGACCACATGCCGCAATGTCACCTCCGGGGCGCGGAGACGCATCACCTCGCCACGCACACCGCGCAAACCGCGTAGGTCACCGCGCGCTCCCAGCCCGCGGCAGTCGAAAGCCCAGTCGCACCGGTAGCGGGTGCCGTCGGCCTCGATGAAGCCGCCACCGACCCGGGTCACCTCGGCGCGCTGCCAGCTGGCGCCGCGGTCGCCCAAAGCCCCGGATAGAGCGGCCATCACCACCCGGGGGTCCAACCAGGCTTCGCCCGGCAAATAGAGCGCCTCGCCGAAGCGCTCGCCGAGCGCGGGCTCGAGCGCGGCAAGCGCCGCACCCTCCAGCAGACGGTAATGCTCACCGCCGGGCAAACGGGCAGCGAGCACGCCGACGAAACGGCGGTAGTCAGCCCGATCCCCGGCATGCGCCACCACTAGGCTGCCGCGCGCGTGAAAATCACCGTCCGTGCCCAGTTCTGCAAGCAGCTCGGGCCACAGTGCCAGCCCGCGCAGGCCGACGCGATGAATCAAGGGTTCAGCGCTCTCGACCTCGGCCCAGGGGGCCAGCATACCGGCGGCGGTATAAGCCGCCGCCCCGCCCGCCTCCGGCAGATCGCGATCGAATAGGCTCACCCGCCAGCCGGCGCGCAGCAGCCACCAGGCGAGCACCCGGCCCATGATGCCGGCGCCGGCGATCGCCGCGTGCATTTCAATCGGCCTGGCGGACGTAGATCTCGCCGCCGCGCTCACGGTACTCGCGCGATTTCTCGTCCATTCCTCGGCGCGCGTATTCGCGGACTTCCTGGGTGATCTGCATGGAGCAAAACTTGGGGCCGCACATAGAACAGAAGTGCGCCACCTTGGCACCCTCCTGCGGCAAGGTCTCGTCGTGATAAGCGAGCGCGGTTTCCGGATCGAGCGACAGGTTGAATTGATCGCGCCAGCGGAACTCAAAGCGCGCCTTCGACACCAGATCGTCACGATAACGGGCCCCCGGGTGGCCCTTGGCCACGTCTGCGGCATGGGCGGCGATCTTGTACGTAATGATCCCCTGACGCACATCCTCGCGGTTGGGCAGCCCCAGATGCTCCTTGGGCGTCACGTAACACAACATAGCGCAGCCAAACCAGCCGATCATCGCCGCCCCGATGCCGCTGGTGATGTGATCATAGCCAGGCGCGATGTCGGTCGTCAGTGGACCCAACGTATAGAAGGGCGCGCCATGACACCAGTCGAGCTGCTTGTCCATGTTCTCCTTGATCAGGTGCATGGGTACATGCCCCGGCCCCTCGATCATGGTCTGCACATCGTGCTTCCAGGCGATCTGCGTCAGCTCACCCAAGGTTTTGAGCTCGGCAAGCTGGGCCTCGTCGTTGGCATCGGCCACGGCCCCGGGACGCAAGCCGTCACCCAGAGAAAAACTGACGTCATAACGCTTCATGATTTCGCAAATTTCCTCGAAATGGGTATAGAGGAAATTCTCCCGATGGTGCGCGATACACCACTTGGCGAGAATCGAGCCACCGCGGGAAACGATGCCGGCGACACGATCGACCGTCATGGGCACATAGGCTAGCCGCACTCCGGCATGGATGGTGAAATAATCCACACCCTGCTCAGCCTGTTCGATCAGGGTGTCGCGGAAGATCTCCCACGTCAGCTCCTCAGCAACACCATCGACTTTCTCCAGCGCCTGATAGATGGGTACGGTCCCAATGGGCACCGGCGAGTTGCGGATAATGTAATCGCGAATGCTATGGATGTTGCGACCGGTGGAGAGGTCCATCACGGTGTCGGCCCCCCAACGGGTCGCCCACACCAGCTTGTCGACCTCCTCCTCCATGCCGGAACTGACTGCAGAGTTACCAATATTGGCATTGATCTTCACCAGGAAGTTGCGACCGATGATCATCGGCTCCAATTCCGGATGATTGATGTTGGCGGGTATGATCGCGCGCCCAGCAGCCACTTCGGCTCGCACAAACTCTGGCGTAATCTCCGCCGGCAGGTTGGCGCCCAAAGGGTCGCCGCGCAGCCGGCGCACGCGCTCGGCACTATCGAACTCCGCACCGGCCTGCGCCCGCACCTGATTTTCGCGCAGCGCGATGAATTCCATCTCGGGAGTCACGATGCCTTGGCGCGCATAATGAAGCTGGGATACGTTGCACCCCGCCCGGGCGCGTAGCGGCACCCGCTGCAATTGCGGATTGTGATACGGGTCGGTCTTACCGTTGCCGGCACGGCCGCGATAGGGACTGGACTCAGGCTCACTGTCTCCGCGGGCGGCGATCCAAGCACCGCGCAGATCCGGCAGCCCGCGGTGGATGTCGATCGCCGCTGCCGGGTCCGTGTAAGGACCGGAGGTATCGTACAGGGTGGCCGCGGTACCATCAGTCAGCGCGATTTCGCGCATTGGCACCTGCAGAGTTCCAGCATCGTTGCCGACATATACCTTGCGGCTGGCCGGCAAGGGCTCTCTGGGTATCGTGGCTGAATCCGGAGAAGGCGTGGCGGGCTCGGTCATTGTGCAATCCTCGCTTGTCAGGGAAGACCAGCGGGAGTACGGAAGGCGGGTATGCACTCTTCCCTACGCCGATGCTAGTCGGATCAGGTTCTACGGGTCTGCCAAATGGCATCTCAGCCCCCAAGGGCGCCCCGAGAGTTACGTCTTGATTATAGGCGCAGCCCCTGTGGACGCAAGGGGGACGGGCCGACCTCAGCACCTCCCGTGGTATTGGTGGGCCAAACAGCGGGCGGCTATGGAAACGGATGCGCTGACGACAACTGCCAACACCCTATGGGGCCGGCAATCCAAACGGCGCGGCAGCGGAGCTGGCGCACCCGAGAGGATTCGAACCTCTGACCTTTGGCTCCGGAGGCCAACGCTCTATCCAGCTGAGCTACGGGTGCGGAAAAACTCGATGGTGCAATTCTAACCTGCCCCAGGCGCCGGACCGGACAGCCCAGCGGGCGCGCATGGTAGCAGAATCGCGCCTTTTTGTTAGTACGCATTCTAGACTGCGGGCGCTTGCAGTCTATAATGCCGCCGCGCGACGGGCGCTTACGTTCTCTGCTGCAATGGAGGTCAGGTTGATGAAAAAAATCCTCGGGGTAACCGCCCTGATGCTATTGGGCGCTACGCTCGGTGGTTGCGGCGCGGATGAAGACAGCCCGGCCGTACCGCCTGCGGTAGAAGCGCAGATTGCGGAGCGTATCGCACCCCCCGGTGAAATCGTCGCACAAGGCGCCACGGCTCAGGCAACGGCGGGCGGCGAAAGCCGGTCTATTGCGGATATCTACCAATCCAAGTGCGCGGTTTGCCACGCCAGCGGTGCCGCGGGCGCACCGAAACTGGGTGACGCAGCAGCCTGGGCCTCGCGACTCGACAAAGGCATGGACACGCTGTACGCCAACGCCATCAACGGATTTCAAGGCATGCCGCCGAAGGGCCTCTGTATGGACTGCTCCGAGGCAGAGATCAAAGCAACCGTGGATTACCTGCTGGAAAACAGTCAGTAACTCGGCACCGTGTGCCGTAATTCCCGTGTTCCGAGGCCGCGCAAGCGGCCTCGCTTATTCTGATCCCCCAACCCTCACCGCGCTCCACCCGCCCTCGACTTTCACGCCGACTTGCCGCAACCCCAACAGACTGGTAGAACGGGAACCAGGGGAACGTCGGAATATCGATGAAAATCCTGAGCGGGGTCCTCATTTGGTTGGCACTGCTGGCGCTTGGCGCCGGGGTCAGCTTCGGCCAAACCGCGCCCGGCGGCGCGGTATTGCTCGCCATTGAAGGCGCCATCGGGCCGGCCAGCGATGACTATCTCGAGCGGTCACTGGAGACCGCGCAGGAAATGGCCCCTGAAGTGATCATTTTGCGCCTGGATACGCCCGGCGGCCTGGACACGGCGATGCGCGCCATGATTCGCCGTATTACCGCCTCCCCCATTCCCATTGCCACCTATGTAGCTCCCACCGGCGCCCGTGCGGCAAGCGCCGGCACCTACATCCTCTATGCCAGCCACATCGCCGCAATGGCCCCCGGTACCAATCTCGGCGCTGCCACGCCCGTGGCAATCGGCGGGCTGTCGCCAGGACAAGAACCCGATCGCTCCGACGACACTTCCGATTCCGACAAGGACGGGAAAAGCGCCATGGAGCGCAAGGCCGTCAATGACGCGGCGGCCTATATTCGCAGTCTCGCAGAATTGCGCGGACGCAATGCCGAATGGGCGGAGCGCGCAGTGCGCGAAGCCGTCAGCCTCCAGGCCAGCGAAGCCCTGGAACAACAGGTGATCGACCTCATCGCTACCGATGTCGATGATCTGCTCGCACAATTGGATGGACGCATCGTGCGAATGCAAGGCGACCGCGATGTGACGCTGCGGACGGCGGGACTTACGGTCACCGAATTACTACCGGATTGGCGCTCTCGCTTGTTGGGCGTGCTGACCAACCCCAATGTCGCCTATATCCTCATGCTGGTGGGTATCTACGGCCTCCTGCTGGAATTCTACAACCCAGGCGGACTGATTCCCGGCACCATCGGCGCCATCTGCCTATTGCTGGCGCTCTATGCGTTCCAAATGTTGCCAGTCAACTACGCGGGCGTCGGCCTCATTCTACTGGGCATCGGTTTCATGATCGCCGAGGCCTTTCAGCCCAGTTTCGGCATGCTGGGCATCGGCGGCGTAATCGCCTTCGTGATCGGTTCGATCATTCTGATGGACACGGAACTGCCCAGTTTCCGCATCTATCTCTCGGTGATCGTCACCACAGCCATTGTCACCGCACTCGCCCTGGCAGCGATTCTGGGCATGGCCCTGTCGTCACGCCGTCGCGCCGTGGTCTCGGGCGCCGATCAATTGGTCGGCGCTCGCGTCCGGGTACTGGACGACTTTAAAAATGGCCAAGGTCGGGTGTTTGTCCACAGCGAATCCTGGCGTGGGCACTGCGCCGCACCCTTGAAACAAGGACATTACGCCACAGTAACGGCTGTCAAGGGTCTGACGCTGGAACTGGAGCCCGAGGAGTCCGCCACCACGGAGATACCGCCATGATGCAATATCCGCTTTACACGCTGCTGCTGCTGGTGGTCGTCTTTCTCGCCAGCGCAATCAAGATTCTTCGCGAATACGAGCGCGGCGTGGTCTTCACGCTGGGGCGCTTTTGGAAGGTGAAGGGGCCCGGATTCATCATCATCATCCCGGGCATCCAACAAATGGTCCGAGTCGATCTGCGCACCGTGGTCATGGATGTGCCCAGCCAGGATGTGATTTCTCGGGACAATGTGTCGGTAGAGGTCAACGCAGTGGTGTACTTTCGGGTCATGGATCCCGAACGCGCCATCATCCAGGTGGAGGATTATCTCGACGCCACCAGCCAGCTGGCACAGACCACGTTGCGCTCGGTCTTGGGACAACACGAACTTGACGAAATGCTGTCGCAACGCGATCGCCTGAACGCCGACATCCAGAATATTCTCGATGCGCAAACGGACGCTTGGGGCGTCAAAGTCAGCAACGTGGAAATCAAACACGTCGACCTCAACGAAACCATGATCCGCGCCATCGCGCGCCAGGCAGAAGAAGAACGGACACGGCGCGCCAAAGTCATCCACGCTGAAGGCGAACTGCAGGCCGCGCAAAAGCTGCTGGATGCCGCCCGTATCCTGGCCCAACAACCCCAGGCGATCCAGCTACGCTATTTGCAGACCCTGACGGGCATCGCGGGTGAGAAAACCAACACCATCGTATTTCCGCTGCCCATGGAACTGATGGAGCAACTGGCCGCCGGGCGTCGAGAAAAATCGCCTGACGGCACATGAGCCACACTTCAGATCGGGGTAATCCCCCGCCGCTTGAAGGGGTGGCCCGAACGGCGTTCGCGCGCCATGTCGAGCGCCTGAATCAGCACCCGCCGCGTGTCGGCGGGATCGATCACATCGTCCACCAAGGCCGCCTCGGCAGCAGGTAGAATGCCAATCTTGGCGCGGAATTCTTCGATCAACTCCTCCTTGCGACGCTCCCCATCCTGCTGCTGCGCCAACTGCTTGCCAAACAGCACTTCGACGGCATCGTCGGGGGAAATCGCGCTGAACGACGCCAAAGGCCAGGCAACCAACAGATCCGGGCGCATGCCCAGGCTGTTCATACCGTAATGCGCCAACCCATAGGCCTTGCGCAACATCACGGTAAACCGGGGTACCGTGGCATGTTCAATCTCGTAGAGCATCCGGGTGGACCAACGAATGATCCCATCCTCCTCGGATTGCGGCCCCGGATAAAACCCGGGGATATCCTGGAGAAAGATCAGCGCAAAACCGAAGGCATCGCAGAAATTGATGAATCGGCAGATCTTCTGGCACGCTTTGACGTCCAATGTGCCAGACATATGGTTGGGCTGGTTGGCAATAATGCCGACCGCGCGGCCATCCATGTGCCCCAGCGCCGTAACCGCGTTGGGCGCAAATTTGGGTTTGAACTCGAAGTAGCGGCCATCGTCGACGATGCTGCGGACGACTTTGCGCACATCGTAGGCAAAACGTAGATCAGCAGGCACCACTTCCAGGAGCTCATCGCAACGCCGATCGGCGCGGTCCCGCGTCGTGCGGCGGGGCGGCGACTGATTGCAGTTGTCTGGGATATAGGACAAAAACTCCTGGATTTGCTCGATGCAGTCCCGATCATCGGCAACCATCAAGTCAGCCATGCCGGAGCGCTCGACATGCTTCTTGGCACTGCCCAATGCTTCCAGCGTGGTGTCGATGCCCATCTTGGTCCGCAGCAGTTGCGGCCCCGCAATCATCATGCAGGAACGCTCGGTCATGGGTACGAAATCCCCCACGGCGGTCAGATTCGCGTGGCCGCCCACACACAATCCCATCACCGCCACCACGATGGGCACATAACCACTCAGCGCCACCAAGTTGGAAAATTGGGGGTTGTCGTAGGCCCCTTGGGAACTCACCTCCTCTTCCAGGCGAGCACCCGTGCCCTCCGTCATAATCACCAGCGGAACTCCCTGTTCCTGCACCAGACGCTTCAGTCGGGTGAATTTCCATTCGCAGACTTTGCCCATGGAACCACCGCGAAAGGCCATATCGTAGGCTGCGACCGCGACCCGACGGCCGTCTACCTTGCCATACCCCACCACAATGCCGTCGCGCGGCGTCTCCCCTGGCTTGGTGTGCTGCGCCAGCTCGCTCTCCCGGGCCAACGGCGCGATCTCCAGAAAGGTTCCCGGATCGAACAACAGGTCGACCCGTTCGCGCGCCGACAACAAGCCCTTGGCATGACGACGAGAGTAATCAATTTCTTCTAGGGCGCGCTTCCGCGCGACAAAAGGCTCCAAAGCCTCGGACAGCGTCTTACCTTGGGTCATGCCAACCTCATCTAGCGATTTCAGGGCCGTCGGAGCAGCACCTGGCGAGCAAACGGCGCCGGACTGTAGCCCGATTCGCTCCCTGTCTCAAGACGCACGCGGCGACCCCGCCAGACTGGGGCGATCCACCGCGGCAACCCGCAGCGCCCGGGCCGCTGCCACCATGGCCGCCAGCGCCGGGCGCACCTCGGCCCAGCTGCGGGTCTTGAGCCCACAATCCGGGTTGACCCACAATCGATCCGCCGGGATTCGCCGCGTCGCCCGATACAGTCGGTCGCATAGCTCCGCCGGCGTCGGCACGCGTGGGGAATGGATGTCGTAAATCCCAGGCCCCAGTGCGCGAGGAAAGGCGAACTGGAGAAAGGCATCCAGCAGGCGACTATCGGAACGTGCGCTCTCGATGGTGGTGACATCGGCATCCATCTCTGCCACCGCCGCGATGATGTCGTTGAAATCTGAATAACACATATGTGTATGGATCTGGGTGTCATCGGCGGCAGCGGAGGAGGCGATTCGAAAGGCCCGCACCGCCCATTTTAGGTAATCGGCCTGGTCGGCCCGGCGCAACGGCAAACCCTCGCGCAGTGCAGCTTCGTCAATCTGGATCATGCCGATCCCTGCGGCCTCTAGATCCCGAACCTCGTCCCGAATCGCTAGGGCAAGCTGCAGACAAGTGACAGCGCGCGGTTGATCGTCGCGCACAAAGGACCAGTTGAGGAGGGTAACCGGTCCGGTCAGCATTCCTTTGACCGGCCGGTCCGTCAACGATTGCGCATAGCGGATCCAATCAACCGTCATGGGGTTTGGGCGAGAGACGTCACCAACGATGATTGGCGGTTTCACGCATCGCGAACCGTAGGACTGGACCCAGCCATTGCCGGAAAAGACAAAGCCGTCGAGCTGTTCGCCAAAATATTCCACCATGTCATTGCGCTCAGCCTCCCCGTGCACCAAGACGTCCAATCCCAACGCCTCCTGCTCTCGAATCGTGGCGGCGATTTCCCGGCGTAGAAAGGACTGGTATTCGGCATCGCTAACCGCTCCCGCCCGCCACTGCCGGCGTATTCGACGGAGCTCAGGGGTTTGCGGAAAGGAACCGATCGTAGTGGTCGGAAACCTCGGCAGGTCGAACCGAGCCCGTTGCAGAGCGGCTCGGAACTCGCCGTCCCGCGCACGTCTTTCGTCCGCGGGGCACAGCGCCTCGACCCGCGCTGCCACCGCAGGCTTATGGACGCGCGCTGAGCTACGCCGCGCCAAACGTGCCGCACTAGACGCCGCGAAAGCATCCTTTACCCCGGCGACCCCGTCCTCGCCGACCAATGCTGCTTTCAGCACGGCGAGTTCCTCGAGCTTTTGCACCGCAAAGGCAAGCCAGCCGCGGATCTCATCCGGGATACCCTCCTCGGTCTCCAGATCAACGGGAACATGGAGCAGCGAACAGGAGGGCGCCAACCACAGCTCGCCGCCATGGCGATCGCGCAGCGCCTTGACACGCGCCAAACTGGCAGTCAGATCCGTGCGCCAAACATTGCGGCCATCGACGATCCCCGCTGACAGCACCTTGCCCGGCGGCAGCAGAGACGCCGCGGTCTCCAGAGCATCTCCACCGCGAATGCCATCGAAGTGCATTCCGGCGACCGGCAAGGCGCAGATCTGCGCCTGATCTCTTCCGAGCCCCCCAAAATAAGTCGCCAACAACAGCTTGGGGCCACGTGTCGACAGCGCCTCATAGGTCGCCGCCAGGGCGCTCAGCCAAGCGGCCGGCAGATCTGTGACCAGCGCCGGCTCATCCAGCTGTACCCACTCCACGCCCAATGCCGCCAGACGCTCGAGCACCTGTCCGTAGATGGTTACCACTTGGGGCAGACACTCAAGCTTCGCCGTGTCGCCGCCCCGTCGCGCGTTCGCCAACCGCAGCCAAGTCAGCGGCCCCACGAGCACTGGCTTGACCGCAATCCCCAATGCCAGTGCCTCTGCAGTCTCGTCCAACAGCCGTGTGCTGGACAGCCGCAACTGCTGGTCCGGTTCCAGCTCCGGCACCAGATAGTGGTAATTGGTATCAAACCACTTGGTCATGGCGCTCGCGGAGACCGGCGACCTCCCGGGCGACTGACCGCGGGCTAGCTGGAAGTACAGATCGATATCGACATCGCCACCGGACCAGTCGAAACGTTCGGGAATGGCGCCGAGCATGGCGGTGATATCCAATACGTGGTCGTACCAGGAAAAATCTCCGACCGGTACCCAGTCCAAGCCGGCCGCGGCCTGGAGGCGCCAATGACGGGCACGAAGCTCCCGGCCGCGACGCTCGAGCTCAGCGCGATCAATTTCTCCGCGCCAATAGGATTCCTGAGCCCATTTGAGGGCACGTTCAGAACCGATGCGGGGGAACCCCAGATTGTGTGTACGTATAGCGAGGGACATAACCAGAACTCTCAGTGAAGTACTGGCAGTGATTCTATTTTCAGAATAATTTCATTAAAATCTCATTTTTTTGAAAAAACAATCAAATTATTGTCAGCATGATCGACCGTAAGCACCTGCGCAACTTACTCGCGATGGCTGATGCTGGCAGCCTTGCGCGGGCCTCGGAGCGCCTCCATCTCACCCCTTCCGCGCTCTCTCACCAGATCAAGCTACTCGAGGACTACTACGGAGTAGCCCTATTTCACCGGCATACCAAACCGATGCGCCTCACCGCCGCGGGAAACCGAGTCCTAGCCCTCGCCCAGGAAACCCTGCCCAGATTCGAGCAGGCCGAACGCGAATTGGCGCGAATTGCCGCCGGTGACGCCGGCCGGCTGCACCTGGCCATCGAGTGCCACGCGTGCTTCGAATGGCTGCTGCCCGTGCTCGAACAGTTCAAGTTTCGATGGCCGGCGGTGGATGTGGACATTCGCCTCGGCCTGGCCTTCGATTCTCTGCCGGCATTGCGCCAAGGCGACATCGACTTGGTCATCACCTCGGATCCCCTAGACACCCCCGACCTGACTTTTCTGCCGTTATTCACCTATGAGGGCCGCCTGGTCGTCGCCATCGACCATCCGCTGGCGCACCACGAGCACGCCGAACCCAATGATCTATCCGACCAGACCCTGATAACCTATCCTGTAGAGCGGACGCGAATGGATATCTTTCGCTACTTCTTACAACCGGCAGGCGTGGAGCCTGCAGCGGTACGGCAGGCAGAGTTGACCGCCGTGATCCTCCTGCTGGTAGCCAGCGGCCAAGGTGTCGCAGCACTGCCTGACTGGGTAATGCGGCATACACCACACCCAGGGAGCCTGCAGACGCTGGCGCTGGGCCCCTCGGGGCTACACCGCTCTCTGTTCGCGGCGGTGCGCTCCCGCGACGGGACACTCGACTACGTGCGCGGTTTCATCGAACTAGCCAGCGACCATCACGGCGGCAACGTTACTCGGGAGGCAGGCGCATGAACGCTGACGACGCGGCCGAGTCCCGCATCACGGCCGGCTGGTCCCATCATGGCAATGCGTGGATTCGTGCGGTCCGCGAACACCGAATCCCGAACCGAGACACCATCACGGATCAAGCGTTGGTCGACGCTATCCTCGAGCGCCGCCCCGGGCGCCTACTCGATCTGGGTTGCGGTGAGGGTTGGCTGGCCCGGCGGCTCGCACCCCACGGCATCCGCGTCACTGGCATCGATGCCGCCGCCCCTTTAGTGGCCGCTGCGCGCAGCAGGGGCGGCGGCGAGTTTCGCGTCGCAAATTACGCCGATCTACCTACAGACCTGGGGCTGTTTGACTTGGCCGTGAGTAATTTCTCACTGCTCGGACGGGAGGCTGTAGACCACCTGCTGGCGATCCTGCCGCAACACCTGATGCCCCACGGCGCGTTATTGATCCAGACTCTACATCCGTTGACGGTCATCAGTGGCAACGGCATCTATGCAGATGGATGGCGCGAAGACAGCTGGGCCGCCTTTAGCGAGGAGGTAAAAGACCCACCGCCGTGGTACTTCCGCACCCTGGCGTCCTGGGTGGACCTGCTGGGATGTCGACACTGGCAGCTGCGCCAATTGCGCGAACCCATGGCCAAGGGCGCAGCCTTGCCGGCCTCCCTACTACTCCTTGCACAGCCGCAATGAACTGACCGTCCACTTGGCCGCCGACCCCTTGGGGGCGGCGGCCCTGCCCTTAAAGATGGGAGAGTACGTTTTCCGCTGAACTGACCTTGAATTGACCGCCTTCCTCAATAAAGGCGTGCTCGACCTTGCCATCGTTGATGATCAACGCGAAACGCCGGCCACGCATGCCCAGACCGAAGCCGGTACCATCCATGACCAGATCCAAAGCCTTGGCGTAATCGCCGTTGCCGTCGGCGAGCAAGAGCACTTTGTCATCGGCACCGGTTTGTTTGCCCCAAGCACCCATGACGAACGCGTCATTGACCGCGACACAGGCCACGGTATCCACCCCTTTGGCCTTCATTTCATCAGCTTTCTCGATAAAGCCCGGCAGATGATCTCGAGAGCACGTCGGTGTGAAGGCGCCAGGAACGGAAAACAGCACCACTTTTTTACCAGCGAATAGTTCGTTACTGCTGATTGAACCGGGCCCGTCCGCTTTCATGACGTTAAAGCGCCCTTCGGGCATGGTATCTCCGACCTGGATTGGCATTGAAGGCCTCCTCTCTCTGGTTCATCCAAAAAATTAAGCGCGACCGATTATCGCATAGCCCCACGGGAGAAACGCGGGCCAGCGAAGCCGGTCAGGAAATCTGGCTTTCCGACCCCGGATTGAATAGACGCGCGTTGCCGTGATGCACGGCGTGGTACAACACCCCAAATCCAATGCGGTTGACCCAATGGTGCCAAGGCCGTGAACAGAGATCGACCGGTCTGTTCCGGCCGTTTTCTGCAACCGGATGGGTGTAATAGTTGATCACGGTAAACAACCACCACCCCGACAGTAAAACGGGCATCCAAACGGCGGCGAACCAAGTCGGCCCCAACAGCAAGAACCAGCTCAACGGCACCAACGCAAAACCGAGCAACGCTAATGTACCGGCCAATGCGTAATACCAGCTGGGCAACTGATGGAGTTCCTTATGACGGGCATCCAAGTAACGCATGGAGGCACTTTGCATCCAGTTTGCATAAGACCAGAAGCCACGGTTCGCCGGGCAGTGGGGATCCCGCTGCGGATCGTCAGCGTACTTGTGATGATAGTGATGCACCATCTTCCAACCCAAGAAGTTGGTGCGCAAACACCAGCCGGCTAGCTCTCCCACAACGGGACTCAGCCACTGTGGCCGAAATTGGTCATGGCTGGCATTGTGAATAAACACAGCCAGCACAATGCCCAACGACCAGGTGACTGGGAGCAATACCACCATCCATAGCAGGGTCGTTCCCGGCTCTGGGCTGAGCGCCAGCGCAGGAATCAGTGCAGCCAACAGTGCATCAAATCGGGTGCTGATGATCATGACGATCACCAACGCCAGCAACCATCCCGCGGCAGCACCCTGCGGTGGTGACCACCACAGCGTCGTCAGGGACCCCAACACCAGGGCCCAGACGAGCATGTAGCGAAACAGGTACCAAGGCTGGGTGCGGAACTTCCGGTACATCGCAAATCTCCAGCGCGGGCGGTCCGGGCCGCCGTGAGGTATTTGGCCAGTGTAACTCGGAAACGAAATTCGCTCCGCTACTTGTAGGCCACTCCGATCGTGCCTATGGTCTCACGAGCAATGATCGTTTTCATGATATGGGCTGTGCCGTCTCCGATCTGCAACCCCATCACGTCGATCATCCGCTGCAGGTGCGGCAATTCCATCCCCCAGCCATAGTGTCCGTGCAATACCAGGCACTCCTGGATGATGTCGGTGGCCCACTTCGGTCCCATCCATTTCACCATCGCCGCCTCCTTGGTATGCGGCAACCCGCGGTCACGTTGAGCCAGACCTTGGTAGGATAGCGCCCGCACCGCGGCCAGCTTGCTGTCGTGCTCGGCAAGCGGAAAGGTGGTGCCTTGAAATTTGGCCAGCGGTCGGCCAAAAGCTTCGCGCTCCTGGATGTACCGCCAAGTCTCATCGACAGAAGCCTGAGCAGCCGAGACGCACTGCAGCGCGATCAGAAAGCGGCTGAGATCAAACCCCTGCATTACCTTGGTGAATCCTTCCCCCAACTTGCCAACCATGGCGGTTGCCGGCAGCTCTACCTCATCGAAAAATACCGAGCCACGGCCTACCGGTCGACTGCCCACATCATCGAATCGGGTGCAGGTTACGCCGGGCAGGTCGAGTGGCACCAGAAAAGCCGTAACCCCTCTCGCCCCCGCGGTATTCGGGTCAGTGCGCGCAAAGAGCAGCATCATCTCTGCCTGCGCCCCATAACTGATGGAGGTTTTTTCTCCGCTGAGGATGAAGTGATCGCCTCGGGGTGTGGCACGCAGACTGAGGTTCGCCGCGTCGGACCCCCCCCGCGGCTCGGTGAGCCCGAGTTGAATCATGATCTCACCGCCGGCAAGCAACGGGAGCACCTCCTCCTTCATCGCCTCGCTCCCGTGCTGCTGAATGACCCCCCCGACCAGCGGCGCGATCATGGGCACATAGCTGACGTTGATATCAGCATACGCCAAGGCTTCACAAATCACCCCGGCAACCACGCCGCTGGCACCTATGCCGCCGTAGCGCTCATCCAGCGTCGGCGCCACCAGCCCCAGCTGTCCCAGCTCCCGCATCAAACCACGGTCAATACACTCTTCCTTACTGCGCGCCAAATAGCCTTCAGCAAGGCGTTCGCGGGCAAAACGTTGGGCTGTTTCCTGAATGAAACGCTCTTCTTCGGTCAACCAGGGTAGGCTCATGAGACTCCTTTTTGCAGTGGTTGGCGGCTGAACTGCTTGGCGATCTCGCGCAGCTCAAATTTCTGAATCTTGCCGCTGGCAGTCCGCGGCATGGCGTCCACAATCTCCAGCCTTTCGGGGAGGTAATTCTTCGCAATCCCCTGCTGTCGCAGAAAATCGATCATCTCGGCAAAACTCAGTTCCGCGCCCGGTTTTAATGTGACGAAGCAACAGCCCAGCTCACCAAGCCGCTCATCGGGCATGGCAACGACAGCACAATCGGCAACCCCGGGGTGTTTGTAGAGCAGATTCTCCACCTCAACCACCGGAATATTCTCACCACCGCGGATAATAATGTCCTTGGATCGACCGGTAATCCGGATATAGCCATCGGCATCCATATGGGCCAGATCGCCCGTATCAAAAAAGCCTTCGGCATCGACGTCATAGGCTTCCGGACGCTTGAGATAACCGATAAAAGTGGCGGGACCTCGCTGCAATAACCGCCCCTCCTCACCGGACGGCAAAACCCTGCCCTGCTCGTCCACGACGCGGACCTCGCTACCCGCTACCACGACGCCATCCGTACCGAAGATCTTCTCCGGAGAGTCATCGAGCTTGGTCGTTGTAATGGCGCCACATTCGGTCATGCCCCATACCGCCATCAACGAAATCTCGAGCTGTCGCGCGGCATTTTCCGCAAGTACACGAGGAATCGGCGCCCCACCGCACACAAAGAGCCGGAAGCGGTCGGAATTGTAAGCCGTTGCTGCTTTCGATTGCGTCAAATCCGCCAGAAAAGGAGTCGCCCCCATAGCGAAGGACGCGCGCTCCTCGGCCATCAAACGCCAAGCGGTTTCAGGCTGCCAAACATCCTGTAACACCATAGTGGTCTGCAGGATCATGGGCATCCACATACCGTACAGAAAGCCTGTCAGGTGTGCGAGTGGAGATCCCATGAAAATGACGTCATCCGCGGTCAACTCACAACGCTCAATCACTTGAGCGACGTTGTAGTCCAGCGTATATGAGCAATGCATCACCCCCTTGGGCATTCCGGTCGTTCCCGAGGTGTACATCAATAGGATAACGTCGGCCGGATCAGGCCCCGGTCTGCGCTCCGGCAACCCGGTGAGGTCCGCCTGCAAGAGCGCAGTCTCGAAGGCGTTGTCGCCACTGCCCCCAACCACAAACAGGTGTTCAAGGCGAGGTAACTTGGCGCGCATCCCGGCGACCATGGCCTCGTGGTCAAAGCCGCGAAACGTCGCCGGGACGATCAGCACTCTAGATTCAGCGAAGTCCACCATGAACTCCAATTCTCGTTCACGGAAGATTGGCATCAATGGATTGCTGATGGCCCCGAGCTTCAAGCACGCCAAATGGATAGCAACGAACTCCCACCAATTTGGCAGCTGAAAAGAGACCACTTCACCGGCCCCAACCCCAACCGCCGCCAGACCTGCGGCGATGTGGCTCGCCCGCACGTCGAGTTCGCGGTAGCTGAGCGCGTGGCGAACTCCGGTTTCTGTCCGGTAGTCCACCACTGCTAGGCGGTCTGGTTGGGCAGCCAAGGCCGCCTCAAAGCATTCGAGCAGGTAGCGATCACGCCACCAACCCGCAGTGCGCATCTCCAGGACGCGCTGTTCGGTAAGCATCGAGTCTGGTTTCATTATTGATTATCCTCCCCCTCGTACATCAGCGGCACCGCCGCGCGCCCGAATCGCCGACCGTGCGAACCGCCGCAAACCGGCAGGCGGATCAGCGAATCAGGTGCTCCCGATAGTAACGTAGTTCTTCCACGGAATCGCGAATATCGTCCATGGCCAAGTGCCGCGACTGCTTCTGAAAGCCCTTGAGCAGATCCGGTCTCCAGCGTCGCGCCAACTCCTTGAGCGTGCTCACATCGAGGTTGCGGTAGTGAAAAAACCCCTCCAGCTCGGGCATTTCGCGCGCAAGAAAACGGCGATCCTGGCAAATTGAATTACCGCACATGGGGGACGTTCCGGCTGCCACCCAATCACGCAGAAAGAGCAACGTCTCCCGCTCGGCGTCCCGGGCGCTGTAGCGACTGGCGCGAACCCGCTCCACCAGCCCCGACTGACTGTGCTGGCGAGTATTCCACTCATCCATCGCGGCTAATATCGCATCCGGTCGGTGGATGGCGATACTCGGCCCCTCCGCAAGCACGCGGAGATCCGCATCGGTGACCAGGGTCGCGATTTCAATGATCGTGTCATTGACCGTGTCCAAACCCGTCATTTCAAGATCGATCCAAACCAAGTTGAGATCAGGCGATGCGGTGACAGTCATGCCGACTCCGTTAGCGGCGGCTCGTGCGCTCAGCGCGCCGAAGTTTGATGGGGACGTTGCCCGATATCCTATATGCTAAGCGCCGATTAACCCAGGGTCACCCGTGGATGGGCAAACGCAGATTATCTCTGCAACAGGAACGACGGATTCGTGCCGAGCGCGCGCGCGCGCTGGCCGCCAACCCGCACGCGGGCCAAGCCGAACTACGCCGGGGGGTGGTGGTCGCGCGTTTTGGCAAGGCGCTCGAAGTGATCGACCCCGACGATCCTCTGGCACCACCACGGCGTTGTCATATGCGGGCCAACCTGGAACCCGTGGTCGGGGATCACGTCCTGTGGCAGACGGAAGCGGGGCAGGGCATCGTCACCGCGCTGGCGCCCCGGCGTACCTTGCTACGACGCCGCGAAGGTCGGAAAGCGCGGGTAATCGCCGCCAATGTGGACCAATTGGCCATTGTCATCGCAGCGCAACCCGAACCCCATCCAGCCCTGGTGGATCGGCTGCTCGCCGCTGCCGAAATCGAGCACATCCACCCGCTGCTAGTGATCAACAAATGCGACCTGCCGGGCACACGAGACCTGCTCGAGATCGGGGAATCTCGGCAGCGGTTGGGCTATCCGTTGCTACAGGTCTCCGCGCGCACCGGCCTGGGAGTGGATGCGCTGCGCGCGCACCTGGAGGCCAAGACCAGCGTCTTCTGCGGTCAATCCGGTGTCGGCAAATCCTCGCTCCTCAACTGCCTGTTTCCGAACGCCCCCGCCAGGGTAGGAAGCCTCTCGGAGGCCACGCCCAAGGGCAGACACACCACCACCGTCTCCCGCTATTACCCCCTCACCACCGGCGCCGTGATCGACTCACCCGGAATACGCGAGTTTGACGTCGCCTGCGCGGATGAGAGCGATTTGATGCAGGGCTTTGTCGACCTCCGCCTACTGGCCGCTCAATGCAGATTCCGCAACTGCAGCCATCGAGAAGATCCGGGTTGCGCCCTCGTCGACGCCGCCGCTCACGGGAGAATCGATCCGCAACGCCTGGAAAGCTTTCATCAGCTTCGCCTGCATTACCGGATGCAACCCTAGCGGCGCCCAGGGGCCACCGCGCAATCGTTCACTGCCGGAAACACACGCTATGATCAAATTCTCGGACTCCCTCTATGCCACGTTGCAACGCCTGTTGCCGCAGCACGGGCTCAGTCGCCTCGCTGGCCGACTGGCCGACTGCCGTTGGCCCTGGGTTCGGGATGCACTAGTCCGTACCGCGATCCGCCGGTACCAAATCGATCTCGATGAGGCGGCAGAGCCCGACTGGCGACGGCATGCTTGTTTCAACGATTTCTTCGTCCGCGCCCTGCGACAGGGGACACGTCCGGTGGCCGACGAACACGCAGCGTTGACCGCCCCCGCCGACGGTGTCGTCAGCGCCGCCGGCGCACTCCGCGATCACTGTGTCATTCAAGCCAAGGGCCATGCCTTCCCCCTGCCTGCCTTGGTGGGCGAGCAGGGGCCAAGGGTGGCCGCACTCAGCGACGGGAGCTTCGCCACCATCTACCTGTCGCCACGCGATTACCACCGGGTGCACGCGCCACTGGCGGGCAGGCTGATTGCCGCCGAGTACTTTCCCGGCCAGCTGTTTTCAGTGAATCCCCGAACCGATGCCGCCATCCCCGGGCTCTACGCGGTCAACGAAAGGCTGGTCTGCTGGTTTGCTACCGAACTCGGCGACGTCGCTGTGGTCATGGTGGGGGCCCTCTTGGTCGCCGGCATCGAGACCCTATGGCAGGGCCGCTATCGCGCGGGCTTGCGCCATCGACGACGCTTCCATCCGGAGGATCCAGCGGCCACATTTGCCCGCGGGGCTGAGCTCGGGCGGTTTCGCTTTGGCTCTACGGTGATCGTCATCGCCCCCCCCGGTGTGGCGATGACCGTGGTACCCGGTCAGACAGTCCGGGTCGGACAGTCGCTGGCCAGCGCTGCAGACAATCCCGTTGCGGCGCGATGACCGCCGCTGGGTTACTCAGTCAGTGCGCCGAAGACGATCCCGTAGCTGCGCGAAAAAGCTCGCTCTACGCTCTTCTTCCACTTGCATGAACAGCGAAGAGATCGCTTTTACGTCGATATCATAACCGGTGGGCTCAAGGTCACGGGCTATGGCGATGCGCTCGCTCTCGACCTCCTGGCCCCGGCCAGCGGCGGCCAGTAACTCGCGCGCCACCTCCTGCTCCTTCAGGTCGATCAGCAAGAAATTCTTGTTGAGATCGCCACCGCGTTGATCCAGAACAGCCACCTGGGGGGTAAGCCGCGAATTGGGGTGCTGCTCTACCACGATGCCGATATCTCCGGTGGTTAGCTCCACCAGAGTCCCTGCGGGATAGAGCCCGATAGACTGGATGAACTGCACGACCAAATCTTCCTGGAACTCCGTGGCCCGCATGTCGTAGAGCAGACTGACCGCCTTGGACGGTGCAACGGGCTGCGCCGCCTCGAGTGGATTGCTGACAGCGTCATAGACGGTCGCGATGCCGGCAATTCGGGCCAGCAGGGGGATCTTGCTGCCGACCAATCCCTCGGGAAACCCAGAGCCATTCATCCGCTCGCAATGGTAGCGCACCACCGAAATGACCCGTGGCTCAACGTGGCGTGTCTCTCGCAACATCTCGACGCCATGCATCACGAATTGGCGATATTCGACTTCCTCTTCGGGAGAACGGTTGGTCTTGCGCAGGATGGCGGCAGAAACCCGGATTTTGCCGATGTCCTTGAGCAAGGTGCCCATGCACAGCGTGGCGATCTCTCGCTTGTCCATGCCGATAAATCGGGCGAACTGAACGGCCCAAAGCGCCGACCGGAGGCTGTGCCCATGCACCTGTTGATCATGCTGGCGAAGGCGAATGAGCCAAGTGAAAGCATCGGGACATCGCAAGATGCTCTCCACCATGCCATCGACGCTGTGCTTGAGTTGATCGTAATCGGCTAGCTTGCCCTTGGCGATCTGCTTGGCCGCCTGTACCAGCTGCGCCTGCAACGTCCGCACCAATACCTGAGCATGCCGGATTTCAGCTCGCAGTGACGCCGTGGTGGCATAAACCCCCCGGCGCACCACCAAGGGGCTGGGCTCACGAGCCTCTATCCGGTCTCGCGAACCACCCGTAAGCGAGCGCGGGCTGGACGATCCTTTGGCTAGCGAGGCAGGAGGCGCTTGTGATCCATCCAGCGGGCTCTTGCCCTTCGTGATATCAATAAAGACATAGTCACAGTAATGTCGGACGGTATTGATGTCCTCGGTAGAGCGGATTTGGAAGCCTTGCAACGGAAACGGGGTATGCGTCCATGGCCGATCGAGCTGGGACACATACATGCCGATAGTCAGATCATGAACGCTGACTTTGACCTGCTTGATCGCCATAACAAGCCCTTCCGACCCGGCGGCCCACCGTCTGCCGGTATCGGGGCAGCCGGCGGACGGCATTCTGTCTCACGACTTCCGGAGCATAGGCTAAGTGCGCCTTTTTGCAACCGAGGCGGACTTATCGGCAGTTTTTGCCGACAAACGTGTGCTATTCATCGCTTTTTTGTCGGGGGTTGGCAGACATTGCGTGAACTGCGTCAACCAGTGCGGCGACGCGGCCGGGGTCGATGTCCGGCGTTATCCCATGCCCGAGATTGAACACATGTCCGGGGCTGGGGCCAAAGGCATCGAGTACCGCGCCCACTTCCCTGCGAATCACCGCCTCGGGGGCGCGCAGGATGGCGGGATCCAGATTACCCTGCAGCGCCACGCGATGACCGACCCGTTTGCGAGCCTCGCCAATGTCACTACACCAATCCAACCCGAGCGCATCACAGCCCGAATCGGCCATGCGCTCCAACCAAGGCGATCCGCCTTTGGTAAACAAAATCACCGGCACACGGCGACCCTCGGCCTCCCGCGTCAGACCGGCCACGATGCGCGTCATATAATCCAAAGAGAAGCTTTGATAAGCCGCGCAGCTGAGCGCGCCGCCCCAAGTATCGAAGATCTGCACGGCCTGAGCACCGGCGGCAATCTGCGCATTGAGGTAATCGATTACCGACTCCGCCAGTTTGTCGAGCAGCAAGTGCAGCAGTTCTGGCTGGCTGTAGAGCAGTGCCTTGGTGCGCACGAAATCGCGGCTGCTCCGCCCCTCGATCATATAGGTCGCCAGCGTCCAGGGACTACCGGAGAAACCGATGAGCGGGACCTGACCGTTCAACTCCTGGCGAATCAAGCGTACCGCGTCGACGACGTAGGGAAGGTCGCGTGCCGTATCCAGCGTACCGAGGCGCTCGATCGCCTTGGGATCGTGCAGTGGATACCGGAACCTCGGCCCCTCTCCTTCCTCGAAGTACAGTCCCAACCCCAAGGCGTCGGGAATGGTGAGGATGTCGGAAAACAGAATCGCGGCATCTAGATCGAAGCGCTGCAACGGCTGCAAAGTCACCTCACAGGCACCCTGCGGATTCCGGCACAGGCTCATGAAATCGCCCGCGGCCTCCCGCAGGCGCCGATACTCGGGCAGATAGCGCCCAGCTTGCCGCATCAACCATACCGGAGTCACATCTACCGGCTCGCGAACCAGCGCCCGCAGCAGCCGATCATTGATCAATGGCCTCACGCATCCCCCCGTCTATCCCGGCGAAGTTTCGCCTTCATGCTGCCGCGCCTGCAGTTACGCGCCTGTGCGGATCACCCCTGCCCTGCTAGACCGGCAAGCCGGCCACCCGATCGACGTGCAGCACTGCGTCGAGCTCAGCCTGTGGATAGGCGCCGCAAACTTCCGCCGCGCCGATGCCGCGCAACAATATCAACCGAATCGCGCCCTGCTCGACCTTTTTGTCCGACGCCATGCGCGCCTGCAGCTCGGCGGCATCGAGTTCGACTGGCGCGCCATCCGGCAATCCAGCGGCCGCCAGAATAGCGCGGATTCGCTGGTATTCCGCGGCGGACAACTGGCCCATACGCAACGAAAGACGGGCTGCCATCGCCATACCGGCAGCTACCGCCTCACCATGCAGCCAGCCCCGATACTGCTGTGCAGCTTCGATGGCATGCCCAAAGGTGTGACCAAGATTGAGGAGGGCCCTTGAGCCTCGCTCACGCTCGTCGGCGGCCACAATTTCGGACTTCAACTCGCAGCAGCGCTCGATAGCCGTTTCGAGCAGCGCACCGTCACCCGCACGCAGCCCCGCCATGTTTGCTTCCAACCAGGCGAAGAAGACCGGATCGGCAATCAGGCCATACTTGATCACCTCGGCAAGCCCCGCGCGCAACTCCCGCTCCGGGAGACTCCGAAGTGTTCGGGTATCAGCCAGCACACAGCGGGGCTGATGAAACGCGCCAATCAGGTTTTTTCCGCCCGGATGATTGACCCCCGTCTTGCCCCCTACAGAGGAGTCCACCTGGGCGAGTAGCGTCGTCGGAATCTGGAGAAAGTCTACCCCTCGCAAATAGCTCGCCGCTGCAAACCCCGTGAGATCGCCAATCACCCCACCCCCCAAGGCCGCCAGGGTGGTCCCGCGGTCGTAGCGCCCTTCGATCAGGGTATCGTAGATAGTCCCCAGCGTCGCCAAGGTCTTATGCCGCTCGCCGTCGGGCAATACCAGGCTCGCAACCTCCTTGCCGGCAAATGCCGCCTCCGCCTGGGGCAGATACAATGGTCCAACACGGTCGTTGGTCACGATCAACACCCGCCGCCCACGAACGTACTTCGCCAGATACCCGCGCTGCGACAGTAGATCGTCGCCGATCAATATGGGGTAACTGCGCTCACCGAGCTCGACGTTTACCTGTCGCATTACTGGGATGCCAAGCCATGGGAATTGAAGCCCGGCATTGTACGTGATGAGAACCTAAAGCGGTGCGAGCCAACTCAACGACGGCTCTTGGACATCCTCGCTATAATCTCTTCGGCAGCCGCCTTAGCCCCTCGTCGGCCTCCGCGGTAGATCAAGGAGGCCACCTCTCGGTACAGGGGATCTCGTTCTGCCACCAACCGCTCGATCACCTCGCGCCGATTCGGCACCTGTAGCAGCGGACGGTGCAGGTCATGCTGGGTCCGCTCGTACAATTCGCCCGGCGCCACTGAGAGGTAGACGACCTGACCGTGGGCCTTGAGTAACAATCGATTTTCGGCGCGCAGCACGATACCGCCACCCGTCGCCACCACCAACCCCCGGCGCGCCGACACTTCCTGCAACAGGGCGCTCTCCCGATCACGAAACCCCTGTTCTCCCTCAACATCGAAAATCCACGGGATATCGGCGCCACAACGGGCTTCGATCTCCGCGTCCAAATCGACGAATTCGCGTTGCAGCAACCGGGCCAGGTTGCGGCCAATGGTAGTTTTGCCGGCCCCCATGGGGCCGACAAGAAACAGGCTATCTGGCGCAATCACTGATCGAGCAGCGGATCGTTCAATATCCTCGGCGTGATGAAGATAAGAATCTCCCGCTTGGTCTGGTCGGTTGACTTGTTGCGGAACAGTTTACCGATGCCGGGGATATCACCCAGCACGGGCACCTTCTCGAGCGACTCCAAGGATTCGACCTCGAAAATGCCCCCCAGCACGAGCGTCTGGCCATCCCCGACGAGCGCCTCCGTCTCGATGTTCGTGGTATCGATAGTAGGCACCAAACCACCGATCCCAGAGGGCACGAACTGGCCGATGGAGTCTTGCTGCACCACCAACTCCATGACAATGCGGTTATCCGGCGTGATCAGCGGCGTAACTTCCAGCTTGAGGGTGGCGTCCTCGAACTGAATGCTGGTATTACCTGCGGAGCTGGCCTCGAGATAGGGAACCTCGGTACCGGACTCAATCACCGCTTTTTTCTTGTCGCTGGTCAATACTTTGGGTTGCGAAATAATTTCCCCATAGCCGTCATTCTGCAGCGCGCTCAGTTCCAGATCCAAGAAAGTGTTGTTGCGCAACAAACCAATGGCAATGCTACCGGAAGGATCCGCCACCCCGAGATCCACGGCCAGGGACTCTTGGAGGTCCAAGGTTCCACCACCGAGAAAGAACTCGCCTGGGCTGCCGGGTTGAGAGTCAAGACCATCGCGGGACCCAATGATCTCCACCAAGCTATCCCCCTTCTGGCGCGCGGCCGCCAGCCCCCACCGTACCCCAAGCTGCTTGCGGAAGTCGGTATTGGCTATCACGATCCGGGCCTCGATCTCGACCTGCCGAACCGGGATATCGATCTGCTGGACGATACGGCGAAACTCGCCGATCTTCTCTTCGGTGTCGGTGAGAATAATGGTGTTGGTCCGCTCATCAACGATGGCGGTGCCGCGAGGAGACAAGATAGTGCCCGTGGCAGTGTCACTACGGCCACCGCTACCGGAGCCGCGATTGTCAAACAGATCGAAGAGCTTGCGCGCATCGGCATAGCGGATGCGGATGTATTCGGTCCGCAACGGCGCCAGCTCTTGTAGTTGTTTGTTGGCCTCGACCTGCAGACGCTCGCGCTCGGCGATCTCAGCGGCCGGCGCGACCATCAGCACATTGCCTTCGACTCGCTTGTCCAGGCCCTTGGCCTTGAGAATGATATCAAGCGCTTGATCCCAGGGCACATTCTTAAGGCGCAATGTGATGCTGCCGGTGACCGCATCACTGGCGACGAGATTGAAATCCGTAAAGTCCGCGATGAGCTGCAATAATGCGCGCACCTCAATATCCTGAAAATTCAGCGACAGCTTTTCGCCTGTGTACTGAAATTCCTTGCGACGCTCTTCTTCCTGTTCTCGCGTGAGGGGTTTGACACTGATCACATAATTAGAGTCGGCTTGATAGGCGAGATAGTCGTACTCACCCACGGTTTCAATGACCATTTTGACCGCAGAGCCATCAGCCACTGTGTCGATGGACTTGACCGGCGTCGCGAAATCCAAGACATCGAGCTTCCGATCGAGCGATTCGGGCAGTTCGGTGCGATAAAACATCGCCACCACGTTAGCTCCGATCTTCGAGATATCCACCGCCATGTCCCGACTTGCCAGACCAACGGTGATCAGCCCTTCGCCGCTCTCGCCACGCTGGAAGTCCACTCCGGTGAGCGCAGCCCCCGACCCAGCGGTCGTGGCAGCCTTGTCGGCACCCGCATACTGCTCGCGCGTTGCCGCATTGCCGGTGCCACCCCCGACCACGATGGCCAAATCATTGCCCTGCGTCGAGAGGTCGTAGTTGGTGGTTTCGTTGAGGTTGATGATCAGCCGCGTGCGGCCCTGTGACGAAATGACGACCGCACTCTTGGCGAGATCAAAGGAGAGCGCATATTTCTTTTGCGGCAGCGAGGTCTCGGTATCCGCAAAGTCGAACACCATTCGCGGCGGAGACTCGATGATATAGCCGTTCGGCGCCTGGGGTGCGCCGGAAAAACTCAGCTTGACCTCAAAACTGCCGCCGGGAAGCGAGGCAAAGGCGATGTCGTCGAGCACCGTGGATGCCGCCTGAGACCAGGCCGGCAGCATCAGCCAGCACGCCGTCAGCCAACCGAAAAGCCGCGCTGCAACGGTACGGGAACGGCCGCGTCCGGCGATGGATCCTGACATGCTTCTCATTGACGCTTCTCCTTGAGAGAAAGGGTACGCGGCCGTTCCACCCAACCGCCTTCCCCATCCGGAATAATTTCGATCACATCGGTGCGATTTTCGGTGACCCGCACAATCCGGCCGTGGTTCCTGCCGAGGTGATTGCCAACTGTGACGCGATGTATCTGGCCCGCACCATCGTCGATCAGGCTCCAGCGCCGGCCATCTCGATCCAAAATACCCACCATAGAGAGCGCGGCAAAATTGTAATTTTCCAAGACCTCCCGAGCGCGATTGGGATCGGGGGCCGGCGCCGGATTGCCAGCCACACGCTCGGCAGTGACCGTTGCGGGCACATCGAACGGGCTACGCAACGCCATCGCACCATACTTAAACCCTTCATAGGGCGGGAAACTGGGGATCGGCTCGATCTTACCGCCAGGCGTCGCCTTGGCCTTGGCCATAAAATCCTGGAGATCGCGAAATTCACGATCACCGCTACACCCGGCCAATAATGCCGACAGCAGCAGTAGCCCCCCGGCGTACGCTCGCGTGGTCGTCATGACCTAGATGTCTCCCTTATAGCGATAGGTCTTGGCGTTGATCGACAGTTGCAACATGTTTCTGTCGACCGGCTTGATGCTGTAATCGTGGAGGGTGACGATGCGCGGCAAACCCGCGATACCACTGACGAAGGCGCCAAAATCGTGATAACCGCCGGTGACCACGATGTTGATCGGCAATTCCACATAGAACTCTGCCGCCGCCTCCGGTTGCAGCGTGATGCTGTTGATCTTCAAGCTGCTGCCAAGGCCCAGCTCGGTAATGTCCTCCAGCAACCCGGGGACCTCGGTGTCAGCGGGCAACTGGGCGAGCAACCCCTGAAACGATTCCTCGATCTGCTCCATCTGGAGCCTATACACTTCGAGATTGGCCACTTCGAAGGCGCGCTCCTCGTACTCCTTCTTCAGCCTCTGCTCCCGGGCCACCGCGCGATCAAAATCCGCGTACAGGTCCTTCACTTTGAGGTAGTAGCCCAACCCCAGCAACAGCCCGAACACGGCCGCCAACACCAGCCCCCGGACCAGCCGCGGCCAGACCCCTATATTGTCGAACTCGTAATCGGCGCGGTCGAAGGCCCTGACCTCGTCGATGATGCCCCTCAATGCCATGGCCTCGCCCCCTCAGTGTGGCGCCGATACGAGATAGATCAACCTGCCTGCCCTTCAACTTTCGCCTTGGCGACCTTGAGCCGCAAATCGAACCGGTTCCCCTGCTCTCCCAAACGCCGATCCGCCACCACCTTGGTGAGATTCGGATCGAGAAACTTGTCCGAGGATTCAATGGCGCGCATCAGCGAGGAGATCCGATTGTTGGACTCGGCATAACCAATCACATCGATATTGTTGCCACGCCGGGACAGGTTGTTCAGATACACACCCTCCGGCAGCACACGCACCAGTTCATCGAAAACCCGCACCACCTCCGGGCGGTTGGATTGCAGTTCCTGGATGACACGCATGCGCGCCAGCACTTGTTCCCGGCGCTTCTTGAGCTCGTTAATCTCCTTGACTTTCTCGTCTAGCGCGGCGATCTCCTTGGTCAACAACGCATTACGGGCCTGTTGGGTTTCGATGCGCTGGTTGACCACATACACCCAAAACACTACCGCGATGACACCCACAAGCACGGTCACCATCAAATAACCGAGAAACTCTCGCTTCTTTTCCCGGCGCAACTCCTCGCGCCAGGGCAGTAGATTGATGTTGGCCATGTTACTCGAAGCCTCTCAGCGCTAGACCGGTGGCGATGAGCATGGCCGGAGCATCCGCTGCCAAGGCGACTGCATTGACCTTGCTGCCGATCGCCATATTTGCGAACGGATTGGCCACCGTGGTGGGCAATCCCAGCTTCTCCTCCACCTCGCGCCGCAATCCGGACATCGCCGCAACGCCACCGGCAAGTACCAATTGATCGACGTAGTTGTATTGGCTGGAAGAAAAGAAGAATTGCAGCGAGCGCTGGATTTGCTGGACCAGCGCCTCCTTAAAGGGCTCGAGAATTTCGCTCTCGTAGTCCTCCGGCAGGCCGCCCTGCTTCTTGGCTTGGCCGGCCTCCTCCATCGAAAGGCCATAACGCCGCTGGATCTCTTCGGTCACCTGGCGGCCGCCGAACAGCTGCTCGCGTGTATAGAGCGTCTTGCCATCGACCAGGATACTGAGGGTGAGCACCGTGGCACCGATATCGGCAATGGCGACGACCTGATCACCGATCTCCTCGAACTGCTCCCCGATCAGGCGGAACGCGCGTTCGATCGCGAAGACCTCCACGTCAACCACCTTAGGGCGCAGGGCGGCCAGCTCTAGGGCCGACACCCGCGTGTCGACGTTTTCATGGCGGCAAGCAGCCAACAGGATCTCGATCTGATCCGGATTGGATTCCGATGGCCCCAATACCTCATAATCCAACGCGACCTCATCGAGCGGGTAAGGCACGTACTGATCGGCCTCGGTCATAATCTGGTTTTCGAGCCCGAGCTCACTGAGATCTACGGGCATGTCGATCACTTTGGTAATGACGGCAGAGCCTGCCACGGCTACCGCGACGTCGCGGACACGGGATCTGGTTTTGGCCACTACCTTTTTCAAGGCATCAGCCAATGCCGGAACATCCTGGACGTTTTTTTCCACCACTGTGTTCGGCGGCAGGGGAACGACACCATAGGACTCGACTTTGAAGCGGCCGCCGCTGCGGCTGAGCTCGAGAAGTTTGACCGAGGACGAACTGATATCGATCCCGAGAAGCGCGGTAGCCTTCTTGTCGAACAGCTGCAGGAGTCCCATCTTTTTTAATTACTTCCCGTAGTTAGCCGAAATATATACCAGAAAGCTTGAGCCTAACAACGCGCCCAAACTATGCTGATGGGCGAATCGGAGTCCAATCCCCTCAGATGCCTAGAACCCCGTCAATCAAACTATTGCGCCCTCTGGCTCATGTATCCCTTCTAGCAGCCGGCGGCATTTTGGCCATAGCCGCCGCCCTGTACTTGTACCTTAGCCCCAAGCTGCCCTCAGTGGAAGTCTTAAAGACGGTGAAATTTCAAACACCCATGAGACTTTACTCACAAGACCTGAAGCTCGTTGGCGAGTTTGGCGAGCAACGCCGCAACCCAGTTACCTTTGAACAAATACCACCGCAGTTCATCCAGGCACTGCTCGCAGCCGAAGACGACCGCTTCTACGATCACATCGGCGTCGATTTCAACGGGCTGTTTCGCGCCGCCTACGATCTGGTGCGAACGGGATCCATCCAATCCGGCGGCAGCACCATCACCATGCAGTTGGCCCGTAATTTCTTCCTGACGAGAGAGCAAACATTCGTCCGGAAATTCAACGAGATCCTGCTCGCACTGCGGATTGAAGACGAGATCGACAAGAACGCCATCCTCACCCTGTATTGCAACAAAATTTTCCTCGGCAACCGCTCCTATGGCATCGCAGCGGCAGCCGAAACCTACTATGGCAGACCCTTGGCCGCACTGGAACTTGCGGAATTGGCAATGATCGCCGGCCTTCCTAAAGCGCCCTCTGCCTACAACCCCGCCAGCAACCCGGAGCGTGCGCGTGCCAGGCGCGACTGGATTCTGGGCAGGATGTACCGCCTCGGCCATATCGATCTGGACGCCTACCGCGCCGCAATCGCCACGCCGGTGTCCGCCAAGCTCCATCAGACACGCGTCGAGACACCTGCCGCCTACGTTGCGGAAATGGCACGACGGGAGGTGCGCGCCTGGTACGATGGCGATGCCTACGCGGACGGCCTTCGCGTGGTATTGACGATCGACAGCGGACTGCAGCGCGCGGCCGACCAGGCGGTGGCCAACGGCTTGATCTCTTACGATCTCCGCCAAGGGTATCGCGGGCCCGAAGCGCACTTCCCCGACGCCCAACAATGGCCGGCAGAACTGGAGCGCGCGAGCGTTCACGGCTTAGAACCCGCCATCATCAGCGCCGTCGCAGCCCAAACCATCGTCGCCCAACGCACCGATGGAAGCCACGTGGAGTTGACCGTCCGCGACGCGCTGGCCGAGGTACGCCTGGCGCTCAAGAACGGCCGCTTCAGCCATCCGGTACGGGATTTCACCCAAGTCTTTACCCGTGGCGACCTCATTCGTCTGCGCCCCCACCCCGAGCAGGGCTGGGAACTGGCGCAACTCCCCGAAGCCCAGGCAGCGCTGGTCGCCCTGGATCCACAGGACGGAGCTATACGGGCGCTGAGCGGCGGCTTTAATTTCGACAGCAGTCACTTCAATCGCGCTGTGCAGGCACGCCGTCAGCCCGGATCCAGTTTTAAACCCTTCATCTACGCCAGCGCGCTAGAGCACGGCATGACCGCCGCCTCGGTCATCAACGACGCCCCGATCGTGTTCGACGACCCCAATCAAGAAGAAGCCTGGCGACCAGAAAATGATAGCGGCGAATTTTACGGCCCTACGCGGCTGCGGGAGGCGCTGTACCGATCACGCAATCTGGTATCTATTCGGGTATTGCAAGCCATCGGCATACGCAACGCCATGCGCAGCCTCACAAGGTACGGATTCGATGCCGAAGCGCTCTCGCCCAACCTTTCCCTCGCCCTGGGAACATCCGCCTTCAGCCCACTGGAAATGGCGGCAGGATTCGCCATCTTCGCTAATGGCGGCTACCGGATCGAACCCTATTTGATCCAACGAATAGAAAACACCGAGGGAGAGCCCTTATTCCAGGCGGCGCCCTCCCAGGCATGTCGGACTTGCGATGCCAACGCCGAATCCGCGGGCGCGGCCGCGGCGGGCGCGCCCCAGGCCCTGGATCCGCGAATCGCCTATATCGTCGATTCCATGCTCAAAGACGTGATCCGACGCGGCACCGGAACCCGAGCGCTGCAGCTCGGCCGCGCCGACATCGCCGGGAAAACAGGCACGACCAACGGCCCCCGGGATGCCTGGTTTTCCGGCTACCATCCCAGCCTGGCGACCTCGGTATGGCTGGGTTTCGATGACAATCGCGTACTGGGTACACGCGAGTATGGCGGTACAGCAGCACTGCCGATCTGGATCGACTTCATGTCCATCGCATTGGCCGACGTCCCGGAGCGCTTTCCCCCACGCCCACCGGGGCTCGTCACCGTGCGCATCGACCCAGACACCGGTCTTCGCGCACCACCCGGCCAACAGCACTTCGTAGAAGAGCTCTTCCTCCTCGAAACCACTCCTCAGACTTTTGCCCCCGCCGCGGGCGACGGACCAGGTGGTGGCAGCGCACTGCCGGAAGACCTGTTCTAA
The DNA here is from genome assembly GCA_041594335.1 of Porticoccaceae bacterium. GTDB lineage: Bacteria > Pseudomonadota > Gammaproteobacteria > Pseudomonadales > Porticoccaceae > JAGPUQ01. Next base: position 20,356 of record JBFHML010000010.1, on the reverse strand, counting down.
TCGAGGGTAAATTCAGCCCGCCAACACCTTCCGCCAGGGATACCCAGGATCGCCGAGCACATAGAAGTGCGGGTTCAGCAAATCCGTCTTAGTGTTGTAGCGCATGACTTCGAGGCTCGCAGTCAACACCGTGCCACCGGCGGCTTCCACCACCGCTTGCGCCGCCGCAGTATCCCATTCCGCCGTCGGCGCGAGGCGTGGGTATATATCTGCGCATCCCTCTGCGACCAGGCAAAGTTTCAGCGAACTGCCCATATTCCGGGTCTCCACCCGGCCCACCCGGCTACCGACAGCCTCCAACCACTGAGCCACCGCATTCGCGCCGTGACTGCGACTCGCCACCGCGACGACCGGTGCTGACGCCGATCCTCGCCCCGCCATACTCCGCGTACGGATCTCGCGGCGCCCATCCGCATCCATACGCCAAGCGCCAAGATTGGACGCGCCGACATAGATGACATCCAGCGCAGGCACGCCCACCACCCCAAGCACGGGGACGCCGCCATCGATGAGCGCGATATTGACGGTAAACTCCCCATTACGCTTGATAAATTCCTTGGTGCCGTCCAGGGGATCCACCAACCAGTATCGCTTCCAGGTCGAGCGCTCCGCCCAGTCGGGCTGCGCGGATTCCTCAGACAGCACCGGCAAACCGGGGGTCAACCGCTGCAAACCAGCCACCAAGACTCGATGTGCCGCCAGATCGGCCTCGGTGAGCGGACTGGCGTCCGCCTTACGGGACTCACCGAGATCTGCACGCCGATACACTTGCAAGATCGCCGCGCCAGCTTCTCGCGCCAAGTCAATCACCGCCTCGACATCGTCCATACCCTGCTCCAGGTTCGCCGGACTCATGCCGATCCCTCGCGCGCCGCCAAGTGTTGGCGGGCCAGGCAAAGCCCCGTTATCGACAACGCATCATTTACCTCATCGCCCGCGAGCAACGCATCGAGCTCTGGCATCGGCCAGCGCCGAGTAGCGAGTGGCTCAGGCTCATCGCCCTGCAACGATTCCGGGTAGAGATCTTCCGCCAGGACAACATCGAGCTCGCGCTCCATATAGAAGGGATTGAGATAAATGCGCTTCAGCACTGTGAGTTGCCGTGCGCCATGCCCGGCCTCTTCCTTGAGTTCACGATCGGCGGCAACCCGCACATCCTCGCCGGGATCCACCGCGCCCTTGGGTAGCCCCCAGTGGTAGCGGTGGGTACCGGCAGCGTATTCGCGCACCAGCAATACCTCGCCAGCGGACGTGACCGGCACGATCACCACCGCCCCGTAACCCGTGCCGCCCAACCTTTCGTAGATGCGCTCAACCCCGTTGGCAAAACGGAGATCCAATTGCTCGACACGGAACAATCGCGAGCGCGCAACGATTCTGCGCTTCAAAATCTGGGGTGGGGTAGGCATACTTCCTCGCAGCAATCGCAGCGCGGAGCATTATGTTGGATGATCGACTGGAGTGCCATCGACACCGTTCTTCTCGACATGGACGGCACCCTGCTCGACTTGCATTTCGACAACCACTTCTGGCAACACCATTTACCCCGCCGCTTCGCAGAACTGCATGGGCTGGATCCGGAAGATAGCGCCACGGCACTGCAACAGCGCATTGATCGCCAACGCCATCAACTGCAGTGGTACTGCACTGATTATTGGTCCGCGCAACTGGCGCTCAATATTACCGAGCTCAAGCGCGAGGTGGCTCACCTGATCGCTGAGCGCCCCCATGCCTGCGCTTTGCTGGAGCAACTGGGAGCCCGGGGTCTGCAGCGGATCCTGGTCACCAACGCGCATCGCGACAGTCTGACGCTGAAGCTGGATCGAACCAATATCGGCGCGGGGCTCGACCGCATGATCTCATCTCACGACTATGGCGCACCCAAGGAAGATGCCGTCTTCTGGCGAAGACTCTCAGAAGAAGTCGCTTTTGATCCACAGCGGACACTGTTTATCGATGACAGCGAGCCCGTGCTGAGCGCCGCCGAACGTTATGGGATCCGCCACCTGCTGTGTATTCGCCAACCCGACAGCAAAAGCGACCCGCGCGAGGAGCTTCGCTTTACCGCACTCTCTTGTTTCAGCGAGATCCTCCCGGTGTTGTGATCATGACCGAATCCGCCCGCTTGCGGCTCGACAAATGGCTCTGGGCCGCCCGATTCTTCAAGACCCGCTCCCTCGCCAAAGCTGCCATCGAAGGCGGCAAGGTCCGGGTCGACGGACAGCGCGCAAAACCCAGCAAGGAGATCGAAGTGGGGGCTAAACTCAATGTGCGCCAAGGCTGGGACGACAAGACCGTCGTCGTGACTGCGCTCTCCGACCAGCGCCGCGGAGCACCAGAGGCCGCTTTACTTTACCGGGAAACCGAGGCCAGCCAAGCCTCTCGTGAAGCCAAAGCTGCCGAGCGCCGCGCCGCGCGCACGGCGGTCCATCACCCCGAACAGCGCCCCACCAAGAAACAGCGCCGCGACATCCTGCGGTTTCGCGATCTCAACCTCAGCGACCGAGATGACCTGGGATGACCATACCCAACCGCGACAGTCGCCAACGCTTTCTCTTCGAGGATTACGACATCCGCGGCGAGATCGTGTCTCTGGAAACGACGCTGACCGAAGTCTACACCCGCAACCCCTATCCTGAGGTATTGCGCACACACCTGGGTGAATTCCTCGCTGCAGCGACCCTGATCAGCGCCAATCTCAAGACCGCAGGGACCGTGACAGTGCAAGCACGGGGCGACGGCCCGGTGCCGCTGATCATGGCCGACTGCACTGACCGTCGCGACCTCCGAGCCATCGTCCGAATGGCGGACTCAGACTCGCCACTGGCCGCGGACCTCCGAGGATTGGTGGGCCACGGCCATCTGAGCGTTACCGTCGCACTACCTGGGCGGCAGCGCCATCAGGGAATTGCCCCCCTGGAATTTCCGCGGGTCGCCGACTGCCTGTCCGACTACTTCACCCGTTCCGAGCAGTTGCCCACCCAGCTCTGGCTGGCCGCGGACGATCGGTCTGCTGCGGGCTTGCTCCTGCAGGCCTTGCCCACCCAACTACAGTCACCGAGCGCACAAGACCGCAGCTGGGAGGAGCTCAAAGCTCTGAGCGACACCCTCACCCATGAAGAATTACTCACGCTCGACCACGAAACACTGCTCTATCGACTCTTCCACCAGCATCGCGTGCGCCTGTACGAGCCGGTGGCGCTGGGCTTTCGCTGCAGCTGCTCCAAGACGCGGATCGGCAGCGCCATAGTGGCGCTTGGCGCCGAAACCGTCGCCGAACTGTTCGAATCCCAACCTGTTATCGAAACCCAATGCCAGTTTTGCCATCAGCAGTACAGGTTCACCGCCGAGCAGCTACGCGCCGAAGCTCTGGGTGGAGGAGATCGGCTGCATTGACCCCTCAATCCACCCCACAGAACAACGCCCCGCCACGCCGCCTGTTGTCCGGCCGGATTTTTTTGCATAATTGCCGCCCCTCCGACGCCCGTACGAGCCGCCAGTGACCCAGCGACAGGACCCTCTGACGACGCGGATCGAAAAGACCGCAGTTGCCACACACACCGATCTGAACAACGCAGAACTGATCGAGATGGCCCTGAAACGCAGCGAAGGCATGCTCACGGACCGTGGCGCCCTGCTGACCACGACCGGCCGACACACCGGGCGGTCGCCCGGCGATCGCTTTATCGTCGAGGAACCGAGCACCAGCGACGATATCGCCTGGGGTCCGGTGAACCGCCCCTTCGCAGCCGACCGTTTCGACGCCCTGTGGGCACGGGTCGAAGCCTATCTCGCCGAACGCGAGCGCTTTGTCTCCCATCTGCATGTCGGCCAAGACCCAGAGCACTACCTGCCGGTCAGAGTCACCACGGAAACAGCCTGGCACAGCCTGTTCGCTCGCAACATGTTCATCCGCCCTGCGCGCTACAACCCCTCGGGGAAAGAACAGTGGAAAGTGCTGCACGCCGCGGGTTTCAGCTGTGATCCACAACGCGATGGAACCAATAGTGAAGGCGTGGTGATCATCAATTTTGCCCAGCGTAAGCTACTGATCGCCGGCATGCGCTACGCAGGTGAACTGAAAAAAGGCATGTTTTCGGTGCAAAATTTTCTGCTGCCCGAAAAAGACGTCATGCCGATGCACTGCGCGGCCAACGTCGGAGAAAGCGGCGATGTAACCCTCTTCTTCGGGCTCTCCGGCACGGGGAAAACCACCCTGTCGGCCGACCCGGATCGCTACCTCATCGGCGACGACGAACACGGCTGGACGGAAGGCGCGGTGTTTAACCTCGAGGGCGGCTGCTACGCTAAGACCATCAACCTCAGCCACGAAAACGAGCCCGTTATCTGGGATGCGATCCGCTTCGGCGCGATCGTTGAAAATGTGGTGCTGAACGAGCACCGGGCCCCGGACTACACAGACACCTCGCTCACGGAAAATGGCCGCTGCAGCTATCCGCTGGAGCACGTCGCCATGCGCTGTGTACCCAATCGCGCCGGCGAACCCACAGCCATCATCTTTCTGACCTGCGATGTTACCGGCGTCCTGCCCCCGGTCTCCATCCTTTCTAAGGAAGCCGCCGCCTACCATTTTCTCAGCGGATATACCGCGCGGGTGGGATCAACCGAACTGGGCGCGGAGGCTGGGATCAACCCGACCTTTTCCACCTGCTTCGGCGCACCCTTTATGCCGCGCCCGGCCTCCGTGTACGCCGAATTGCTCATGAAGCGCATTGAGAACTTCGGCAGCCGTGTATACCTGGTCAACACCGGGTGGACTGGAGGCTCGGGTGGACCCGGTGGTAGCGGTCAACGCTTTCCCATCCCAGTCACCCGAGCGGTCGTAGCGGCCATTCAGAGCGGTGCGCTGGAAAATACTGAAACCCGGCACCTGCCGTTGTTGAACCTCCAAGTCCCGCACAAGGTACCTGGCGTCGACGACAACTACCTGGTTCCGCGAGACACCTGGGCTGATCCCATCGCCTACGACGAACAGGCCCGCAAGCTTGCCGGCCTATTCGTGGCCAACTTCAAGAAATTCGAGGTCGCTCAGGCGATTCTGGCAGCCGGGCCTCGTCTCGACGACTGATCGATATTCAAGGCGCCCGTGCCACTGCCCTCGCGCCCAACACCACCCGCGAGGACGGTGACACGGGGAAGCTTAAGATCCTACGACGCTGGTGCCACAGCGCCGGCCGCCTGCCGATAGTAGCGCACAGCGCCGAGCGGATCCCCCGCAGCTGTGAGCGTCTCGCCCAGCTCCGCATAGACCTCTGGACGGGGGGCAAGCCGCAAGGCCTGTTCTAAATAGTCGCGGCTCTTACCACGGATCTCTAGACGCCGACAAAGGCGCCCCAACACCAGCAAGAGCTGCCAGGACTCCCCCTGTTCACGCAGCCAGCGCTCGGCGACGGCGAGATGCCCCCGCGGCTCCGTCGCATCCCGAGTCGCCGCCTCCCAATCCAACAGCAGCTGCGGATCCCAGGCGCGCTCCAGGTTACGCCGCAGCTCCCGCTCCGCGCGCTTACCATCGCCCACAGCCATCAGCCCCCGCGCGTGGGCCCGCAGACAATCCGGATGCGATTTCAATCCCCGAGGGACCGCGGCCCAACGCGCCGCGAGCTCCGCCGCGCCATCGGTTGCTGGGCCGTTCGCTCCCGGAAATACCGTAGCGAGCCTACCGGCATGGAGTCGCGCTTCCAGCGCGCCGACCGATTCAGGGCTGGCGCCGGTACGTCGCAACACCGGGAGCAGCTCAGCCAGCCCCTCCCAATCCTCAAGCCGCAACAGAGCATCGCACAGCAGCTCCAGGATACGGGGATGTTTGGGGTGGGCCGCTTGCCCTTTGCGCAACACTGCGACGGCGCCCTCCATATCATCGCGATGCAAGGCAATCTGCGCCCGCGCCAGGGTGAGTGCGGGGCTATCGGCGGGAATCTCTTGCGCTGCGGCCTGCAGCAACTCGTTGGCTTCCCGCTCGCTGCCCACGCGGGCCGCCGCATCGGCCGCCAATACATAATGAAGCCCGGGGATTTCCGAGCGCTTGGCCGACCGGACCAGCGCCACGCGAGCGCGCTCCCAATGGCCTTCATAATAATCACCGAGCGCTGCCAGCAATTCACGCTGCTGCTTGGTCACCCGGCGTTGATCGCGCTGACGCCAAGAACGCAACCCCGGGCGTACCAGCATGGCGACCAGCCTCCACCCCAGCCACAGCACCGCCAACAGCAGTATCACCAACCACAGACTCATCTGGACAACATGATTGCCCACCGCGATCAGGATAAACCCGCGGCTGTAATCCAGCATCCAAAACAGCAGGCCGCCGACCACCAAGACCGTGGCCAACACCAATAGTACCCGCCTCATTGCGGCGCCTCCCCGGCGCCGGGTGCGCCGCGACCGGATACGAACTCGTGCAACTGTTCACGGGCCGCGCGCAAATCCGGCAGGGGCGGTGCTATCTCGCGGCTGCGCAGCGCTGTCAACTCTGCGATCATTGCCGCGGTGCGTGGATCGGCGGCGAAGTGCTTCTCCAATAGCGCCGCGCTCTGCAGCAGTGCCGCTCGGTAGATCTCCGTGCGCCGCTCGAGTAGCGCTAGTTGCGCCTGGGACAACAACACCCGCAGATGTTGGTGCAACCGAGCCTCCTCCGCAGCACTGAGCACTACTGGAGGCGGCACGTCCAAAGAACGGACGCGCAGATGCTCGGCGCTGAACCTGCGCAGTGCGGCCCCGGCGTTCACCCACAACTGTTGCCAGAAGCCCAAATCGTCAGCCTGCACTTCCCCACGCTCCGGCTGCGGCGCAGCAGTCTCCGGCTGCGGCGCCGCGCGCAACTGGACGACACCTTGCTGGAGGGCGCTCAGTCTCAGGTACGCCCCCTCGACATCAGGATTCGGAGCAAGCTTCAGTTCGGTGATGGCAACCGCTAGGGATTTGCGAACCGGCTCCAGCCGGGGATCGGCAAGGGCGGCCAGCTGGCGATCGGCCTGCGCGAGCAAAGGTGCGACGCCTTGGGGAGAACCGCTGACCCAGAGCCGGTGCGCGGCCAATCGGAGCAGTTCTTCGACTTCCCGCGCCTCGAACACGTCCCGGCCGATACCGGCCTCGGCCGCCGAACTCTGCTGGCGCACAAGATCGAGCTCCTGTGCCAGTTCGGCCACGCGCCCGGTGAGCTTCTCCTGATCGCGCCGCAACTGCGATAGCTCACCCTCGGCCGCCGCCAGGGAATCCCTGACCTGGCCCAGCGCTTCGACGACTTGAGACTGCATACCGGCCTCGGGTCGATCCTGGGATACGACCGGACGCTCATCACCCAGCTGACCGAACCAACCTTGATAGTACCGCCAACCGAAATAGGCCCCGCTCGCCAGCACGGCCAACAACAACAGCCAAAACAGCAGGCGCACCAGGCGCTTGGCACCGGTTTGTGGAGCATCCGTAGTCGCCACTTCTCCCGGTGTCTCGAGCTTGGCTCCGGGCTCCACCCCTTTTTCTTCGTTGGTTGTTTCCGCCACGTTACCGTCCTTTGCCCACCCGCTATCAGCTTGGAGTGTACCAGCGGTGTATCGCCTGCTCCATTTCGCCGGTCAGTGCACTAGCAGCGATCAAAGGCGACAATCGCAACTGCCGGGCTATCGCGGCGACCCGATCACTGGGCACCAGACAAGCGGGACTGGGCACCGGCTCGGCTAGGCTGTCGAGCAGCTGGCGCAAAGCCCGGACCAGGCTGCCGCTGTGCGCCACGGCGATCAAAGGCCCGGGGCGTACCAGCTGATCCCGGATCTGATCCCGCCAACGTGCTTCCGGCCGCTGCCGATACAGGTCACAGTAGACGGCTTGGGCATGGCGCGCCAGCAAGCCTTGGCGCAACGCGTCGCGGCCCGCGCTACCCCGAAAGAGCACGAGGCGTCGCCCCGCAATTCGATCGGGCTGCAGCGCGGGCAGCTCGAGCAAACTTTCGGTGGTCGCTTGGCGCGGGAATTGTGCGTTGACGCCCCAGTCAGCGCGCAACGCCGCAGCAGTGGCGGCACCGACGGCATAGATCGCATGAGCCTGTACGTCCATGCCTGCCGCGGTCAGCGCGGCCATCCCATAGCGCACGGCATGGCGGCTGACGAAGATCCAATCCGCTGCCGCAGCCGCCGCGAGTACCGCCGGATCCACGGGCAAAGGCTCTATTCGCAGCAATGGCAGGCAAAACACCTCGGCGCCGGCGGCGACCAAGCGGGCGGCAAAGGGATCACCGGGGCGCTCCGGGCGCAAAATGAGCACCCGCAAGCCCGCCAGCGCCCCGCCACTCATCGCAGCGGTGCGAGCAACTCTCCCGCCCCCTGCGCCAACAGCTCTTCGGCGAGACCCGTCCCCAAAGCCTCGGCCGCCGCGGCCGGACCGCACCGCTCGCCACGGAGCACCAGAGAGCCATCGACCGCACCTACCAGCCCCCGAAGGCGCAGCTGATCGCCACCGATCCATTCGGCATACGCCGCCACTGGCACCTGACAACCTCCTTGCAAGCGATGATTGAACGCCCGTTCAGCGCGCACACAAACCGTGGTGTCGGCATCCGCTAGTGGGGCAACCAAGGCGCGGACGCGGTCATCGTCGAGGCGACACTCGATACCCAGGGCTCCCTGCCCGGCCGCGGGCAGCGACCACTCGGGGGCCAACCGCGCAGCAATGCGGTGATCGAGACCCAGGCGCTTGAGGCCGGACGCCGCCAGTACGATGGCGTCGAAATCCCCACGGTCCAGTCGTTTCAATCGCGTATTGACATTACCGCGCAGCTCTTCGACATACAGGTGGGGAAATCGGGCCAGGACTTGCGAACGGCGCCGCAGGCTGGCGGTCCCGATCCGAGCGCCTGCTGGCAGGTCGCCGAGATCACGGCAACGGTTGCTGACCAGCGCGTCGAGCGGATCTTCCCGAGCGCAGATGACAGTCAATCCGAGCCCAGGAGGAAAGTCGACCGGCACGTCCTTCATGGAGTGCACGGCGAGGTCCGCGCGACCATCCAGCATGGCCTGCTCAAGCTCCTTCACAAACAAGCCCTTGCCGCCAACGGCCGCAAGGGTTCGATCCAAGAGGCGATCGCCTTGAGTGGTCATGGCGACGATCTCCACCTCGAGTGCAGGGCCGTGAATTCGCGCCAGCTCGGCGCGAACGTGGGTGGCTTGCCAGAGGGCTAGCGGGCTGGCGCGGGTAGCAATACGGACAATGGACAACAGTGGTCTCCGAAAACAAGTGATATAGCGGCGTCAGAGTTGATCGAGTAATTTTCTGAGGCCGGCAATGTGCCGCCGGCTTACTTGGGGTTTGATATCCAGCTCCTTGAGCCGCACAAAATATTGCCCTTCTTGGCCACGCTCCAATCCCTGGATATGCGCTATGGATACCAGCGCATTGCGGTGTACGCGGATGAACCTGCCTTCGAACTCCTGCTCGAGATCGCGCAGCGTCTCATCGAGTAGCGATTCGCTATCGCCATGATAGGCGGTGACATATTTGTGATCGGCCTGAAACAGCGCGATCTCCGCCACTGGCACCAAATCCGTACCGCGGCGATTGCGCGAGGCGATATGAGTCCGTCCTTCGAGTAACATCCCCGGCAGCTGTCGCAACTCCGCCAACTGGGCCTTGTTGACCCGGCGAGCCCGATTGAGGGCAGCGGCAAGGTCGGATTGCCGAACAGGCTTAAGCAGATAGCCCACCGCCTGGGAAGAAAACGCCTCTACTGCATAATCACCGTACGCGGTGCAAAAAATCACCGCCGGTGGCGGATCGAGTTCGGCGAGATATTGGGCGGCGGCGAGGCCATCCATGCCTGGCATCCGCACATCCATAAAGACGACGTCCGGGCTCAGCTCTCGCGCCAGACGCACCGCCTCCTGGCCATGGTTGGCTTGACCGATCACGCGAAATCCGCCCAGAGCCACCACCATGCGTGCCAAGCGCTCCCGCGCCAGTGGCTCGTCATCGACTAATAGCACATTCACGGCACCCCCTCACCAGGTCAGCGGGTAACTGAGCGTGGTCACATAATGATCGCCATCGGTGACGAACTCCACCCGAGCCCGGGGCCCAAAATGGGCCTGCAGCCGGCGCCGCACATTATCCATCGCCGACCTACTGCCCTTGTTGTGGCGCATGCGCGGATTGAACGGATTGCGCACGGAAACGCTGACGCGGTCACCGGCCCGCTGTACCCGGATCTCCACAGTGCCCCCCGCCGGTAGCAACTGAATGCCGTGATACACCGCATTTTCGAGCACCGGCTGCAGCGACAGACAAGGAATCTGCACCCCGGCACCGTAATCACCGATTTCCCACACCGTGCGCAGTCGATCCCCCAAGCGCATTTTTTCAATTGCCATGTAGCTGCGGCATAGCGCCAGCTCTTCGCGCAAGGGCACCAGGGTTTGCGCATCCGTCAGGGCCCGCCGGAAGAGATCTGCCAGATCTTCAACCACGCGCTCCGCTTTTTCCGGATCCGAACCGATCAGACTCGCGATCATGTTCATGCTGTTAAAAAGAAAGTGCGGGCGTATACGAGCTTGCAGCGCCTGAATCCGGGCTTCCAGTTCCGCGCGCTGCTGGATGCGCAGTTGTTGCTGAAGGTACAGATAGCGCAGCAAAATTCCCGCCGGAATCGCCGTCACCACCACCGCATCTAGGGCGGATGTGAATTGCGGCGGCTGACTGCTGCTCCAGGACAGCGCGGCCGCGCCAATGAAGGCCACCAGTCCGGCCACGGCCAACAATCCCAGGTAACACACCACTGCCGTCCAGGCATGGCTCACACCCACCAGCCAGCGATTGCTCTGGCACAGAACCCACGCCCCCAGCAGCGCAATCCACAACGCCATGAAGGCGATGGCCGCGAAACCACTCCACTCAAATGCGGCGACGCCAAATCGCGCCACCGCCACCAGCACCGCCAGCAGCAACGAAATCACCACGACGCCGAGCAAACCTTCGCCGCGGCATAGGTCAGGCAGAAAGTAGTCTACTTCGTACAACGAAATCGGCCGCCGCGATGGCAACCATTTGTCGCGCCAGCGCAAACCCCCACCCCTGTGCAATCCCTATTGGCGGCTATAATACGCGCTCACCGATCTCCCAGCAGCGCAGCGCGTCCATCGCGCTTCAGGATCTCAGCATGCAGCACAAAGATACCGTCAATCAGGCCTGGGGCGGCCGCTTTGGAGAGCCCACGGACGCCTTTGTCGCGCGATTCACCGCATCCGTGGGCTTTGACCACCGCCTCTATCGAGAAGACATTCGCGGCTCCATTGCCCATGCCGAGATGCTTGCCCGCGCTGGAATCCTGAACGAGGACGAGCGCAACGCCATCGTCACTGGACTGCAAGCCATCGGCGCACGCATTGAAGCAGGCGAATTCACTTGGTCCGAAGCGCTGGAAGACGTTCACATGAATATCGAGGCCGCGCTCACCGAAGCCATCGGTGCCGCCGGCAAGAAGCTGCACACGGGACGCTCGCGCAACGACCAAGTGGCGACCGACATCCGGCTCTGGTTACGTGGCGAAATCGACGCCATCAGCGCCGAGATCTTGCGTTTGCAACGAGCATTGATCGATCTTGCCGAGCGCGAGGCAGATACCATTATGCCGGGGTTCACCCACCTGCAGACGGCACAGCCAGTCACCTTCGGACATCATTTGTTGGCCTGGCATGAAATGCTCACCCGGGATCGTGACCGTCTTCTGGACTGCCGCAAGCGCCTCAATCGCTCGCCGCTCGGCGCCGCGGCGCTGGCCGGCACAAGCTACCCCATCGACCGCGAATTGACAGCATCCCTGCTCGGTTTTGACGGACCCACAGCGAACTCCCTCGATTCCGTCAGCGATCGCGATTTCGCCATCGAGTTTTGTGCCGCCGCGAGCCTTATCATGACGCACCTCTCACGCGCCTCGGAAGAACTCATCCTGTGGACTTCGGCGCAATTTCACTTCATCGAACTACCCGACCGCTTTTGCACTGGCTCATCGATCATGCCGCAGAAAAAAAATCCCGACGTGCCGGAGCTAGTACGGGGGAAAACCGGGCGCGTCAACGGCCATCTGATCGCGTTGCTCACCCTGATGAAAGCGCAGCCACTGGCGTACAACAAGGATAATCAGGAAGACAAGGAGCCCTTGTTCGACACCGTAGATACGCTGCGCGACTGCTTGCGCGCTTTTGCCGACATGATCCCAGCGATTGAGGTCAATCGTGAAGCAATGCGCGCCGCAGCGCGTGCCGGCTACGCTACGGCAACGGATCTCGCCGATTATCTGGTGCGCAAAGGATTAGCTTTCCGCGACGCCCACGAAGCGGTGGGCAAGGCCGTCGCCGCCGCGGTCGCCAGCAACCGGGATCTGGCGGAACTTTCCCTGGAGGAACTACGTGGCTTTGCGGACGTAGTGGACGCAGAGGTATATCAGGTACTCACCTTGGAAGGGTCGGTCGCCGCGCGCGATCACCTTGGCGGGACCGCGCCCACCCGGGTTCGTGAGGCGGCCGCACTCGCCCGACGAGCGCTGGAAGCCGCGCGCTCGGGCGACGCCTGAATTTACCCGCGCCCTGCCCAGGTATTCGCCGCACTGGGCAGTGCCACCTTATAATGCCGCGCTACCGCCGCCATCGAAGCTTTTCCATGACGATCTCCGCCATCGCTCGCGTCCGGCTCCTTCTCCCGCTCCTGGCCGTACTGGTTGCGGGTTGTGGCAACAAGGGTCCACTGTTTCTACCACCGCCTGCGGTCCAGCAACCCGAAACATCGTCCACCACCCCGGGCGGCGTTGTGGAAGAAGGCGCCGCGACGAACACCGGCACTCCGACGCCCGCTCCTGAAGCCGCGGGGGACTGATCCCGCAATCATGGCGCACTTTCACCGCAACCAAGCCGGCGACCTACACTGCGAAAATGTCCCGCTGGCAACCATCGCCGCTCAGATAGGCACGCCCACCTATGTCTACAGCAGCGCGGCGCTGACTGCCAACTACCGCGCCTATGCCGACGCGTTAAACGGCACCGAACACTTGATCTGCTATGCGGTCAAGGCCAATTCCAATATCGCCGTATTGAATCTTCTCGCCCAACTCGGCGCTGGCTTCGACATTGTCTCCGGTGGCGAGCTCGCGCGTGTACTAGCGGCCGGGGGTGACCCCGCGAAAGTAGTATTCTCCGGGGTGGGGAAAAGCGCTCGCGAAATGGCCGAAGCCCTGCGCGCTGGAATTCATTGCTTCAACGTGGAGTCAGGGGCCGAACTGGAACGCCTCGACGAAGTGGCAGGCGCCTTGCGCCTGCGCGCACCCGTGTCTCTCCGCGTCAACCCGGATGTCGACGCCGGCACCCACCCCTACATCGCCACCGGCTTGTCGGAGAACAAGTTTGGCCTCCCCATTGGAGAAGCTCGGGCCTATTACGCCCAGGCTCGGTCACTCCGTCACATCGAGGTATTGGGGGTCGATTGTCATATCGGCTCTCAACTCACCTCCCTCGCGCCTTTTGAAGCAGCGCTGGAGCGGGTCCTGCTGCTGGTCGACGACCTGCGTGCAGATGGCGTAACGCTGCGTCATCTCGACCTGGGCGGGGGGTTGGGGGTGTGTTATCGCGACGAGGCCCCGCCGGCACCAGAGGCATACATCGCCGCCCTGCGACGCCGCACCGATCCCTTGGGACTCAAACTATTGCTCGAACCCGGCCGCTCCATCGCCGCTGCCGCCGGCGCGCTACTCACGCGCGTTGAATACCTGAAGGAGAACCAAGGTCGGCATTTTGCCATCGTCGATGCCGCCATGAACGACCTCGTCCGACCGGCGCTCTACCAGGCTTGGATGGCCATCGAACCCACAACCCCCAGGCGCGACGCCTCCGAGCGGCACTACGATATCGTCGGGCCGGTTTGCGAAACCGGGGATTTTCTCGGTCGCGACCGGCCGTTGCGCCTGGCGCCAGGGGATCTGCTCTGTGTTCGGGATGCAGGAGCCTACGGCTTCACCATGAGCTCGAACTACAACAGCCGCCCACGCGGCGCCGAGGTGATGGTCGTCGAGGACCATTTTCACGTCGTCCGCGACCGCGAGACCCTGGCCGATCTGATGCGTGGCGAACGACCACTACCGGGATATTGACGTGCTACTTCGCTTCACCAAGATGCACGGTCTGGGTAACGACTTCGTGGTCCTCGACGGGGTCACCCAGGAGCTCTCGATCACCCCGGAAATGGCGCGCCATCTCAGCGACCGCCATTTCGGTATCGGCTGCGACCAAGTCCTGGTGGTAGAACCTCCGAGCACGCCAGAAATCGATTTTCGTTACCGTATTTTCAATTCCGATGGCTCCGAAGTAGCCCAATGCGGGAACGGCGCCCGCTGCTTGGCCAAATTCGTCCGTGATCAGCGCTTGTCAGCCAAACAGCGTCTACGCGTAGAAACCATGGCGGGGGTGCTGGAACTGGTCAATAAAGCCGGGAACCAATACCAGGTCGACATGGGCATACCGCGGCTTGCTCCCGATGAGATTCCCCTCACCGACGCCACCCGCGCCGCCACCTACCATCTCGACCTTGATGACCAGGCACTGGAATTCCGTGCGCTGTCGATGGGCAACCCCCATGCCGTGCTGCTGGTTACCGACGTCGGCAGTGCCCCGGTCCAAACGCTGGGCGGTCGCATCTGCACCCACCCGCGATTCCCCGAAGGCGTCAATGTTGGCTTCATGGCGATCCATGACCGCCATGAAGTTGATCTTCGCGTATACGAACGCGGCGCCGGGGAGACCCTCGCCTGCGGCAGCGGCGCCTGTGCCGCCGCGGTGGCAGGCATCCTCGGCGACCTGCTAGACTCACCCGTGCGCATCAACCTGCCCGGTGGCGCCTTGACCATTGACTGGGCCGGAGAGGGCAAGTCGGTGTTCCTGACAGGGCCCGCCGTTACCGTGTTTCAGGGACGCATCCGCTATGAGCCCAAAAAATTCCGACAAGGCCTCCTTGCGGGCTGAAGAATCCCGCATTATCGCGCACTTGCGAGAACATCCGGATTTTTTCGAGCGCCATCCCGAAGCGCTTGAGCCACTGCTGCTGCCCCACGACAGCGGCAGCGCAGTATCCCTCATCGAGCGTCAAGTCAGCGTGCTGCGCGACCGCAACCTGGAAATGCGGCAACGGCTCAATGCGCTGCTCGCCACGGCACGCGAAAACGACAAGTTATTCGAGAAGACCAAGCGTTTGGTTCTGGCGTTGCTTGAAGCGACCCAGCTCTCCGAAGTCGTGGATGCGCTCTACCACAGCTTGGCCTCCGACTACGACGTGCCCTACTACAACTTGGTGCTCCTCGGGGACGCCACGGCACTGCCCGAGAGCAGCGCCCGTGTCGTCGGGCTCGAACAAGCGCATCAAAGTATCGGCGCACTGCTGCGCAGCAACCGCGCGATTTGCGGAGTACTGCGTCGTGAGGAATTGCAATTCCTCTTTGGCGACCACGCCACACTAGTGGGCTCTGTGGCGGCGGTACCCCTCTATCACGGTCGCGTATTCGGTATCCTCGCCATTGGCCACCAAGACCCCAATCACTATCGCAGCAGCATGGGCACCCTGTTTCTGAGCTACATTGCCGAAGTGCTCAATCGCGTCTGCCCGCGCCTTTTGAGCTAACCGGTAGAGGACGACCGCCGTGGCCGGAGTCCCGAATGAAGAGCAACTGACCACCTTCACGCGTTATCTGGATATCGAGCGACGCTGCTCTGCCCACACCATCGTTGCGTACCGGAGGGATCTCGAGCGCCTACAGGACTGGTCTGCGGTCCAGGGTATCGGGACTTTGGCCGATCTCCGTCCCTACCATATTCGCCAGTGCCTGGCGCACCTCCATGCTGCCGGCCGCTCCAGCGCGAGTCTGCAACGCTGGCTTGCGTCGGTCCGGTCGCTATTTCGCTTCGCCCGGGTTCGGAACTGGACCCAAGCCGACCCCTGCCGCGGTATCCGAGCCCCCAAGGGCGCGCGCAAATTGCCAGAGGTGGTCGACGTCGACCAAGCGCAGGAACTGCTGGACGCTCCTTGCGACGGCGACCGGCTCGCGATACGCGATCACGCGATCGCCGAGCTGCTGTATTCCTCCGGCTTGCGGCTTGCCGAACTTGCGGCACTGGACCTACCCGCGCTCGACCTGGCCGCCGGCATGGTGCGGGTCACGGGAAAGGGCAATAAGACCCGAATCCTACCGATCGGGACGCAGGCCCGCGCCGCGTTGCGAAAGTGGCTGCGGGCGCGCGACGCCTGGTGCAGGACGGCGCAACCGGCGGTGTTTATCGGCGCCAGCGGCAGGCGTCTCGGGCATCGCGCCATCCAAGTCCGTTTGGCACTGCTGGGGCGTCGGCGGGGGCTATCAAGGCACTTACACCCCCATCTGCTGCGCCACTCCTTTGCCAGCCACCTGCTCGAATCCAGCGGCGACCTGCGGGCCGTGCAGGATCTACTGGGACATGCCAACCTCTCCACCACCCAGGTCTACACGCATCTCGACTTTCAACATCTCGCCAAAGTCTACGACGGCGCCCACCCTCGGGCCGCGCGACAATCGCGCACCAAGCCCCCGGAAAACGGATAACGGCGTCAACGCGCTAGGCTTGGGGGTTCACCCCCTCAGGCCGATGCACCACTACCTCAGCACGATGCGACGCACCATCCGCAGCGGCAACCCCACCAACCGCCGGCTCCACCGGCCCAGGCGCGCGGTGCCGGCGATCTTGCCAAGCAGATAATCGATAAAATCACCGGTTACTTCCCGCGCCCCGGCGTCCGGGTCCACCGCGAACGTCCGGGACACCGCCTGCGCGGGGCGCTGGGCGCTGGGCCCCGGCCCGGGAATTCCCACCCCCAAGGGCAGCGGCGTAGCTGCCCGATAGGCCGCAGCCATGGCCTGTGTCGTCCATACTGGCACGCCACGTATCTCCGTCCGCACTTGTTCGAGGAGCCCCCGCTCTCGGTCGAGAACCCGCAAGCGATCCAACAACGCTTCCGCATCCGGCTCGACCAGCCAGCCGGTCCGACCATCGGTGATACGGTCGGCGAAGGCACCCACCCGGGTGGCAACCGGCGGCACCCCCAGCATCCAGAGCTCACTGAGGGTGTAACTGAAGGTTTCTGGGACGACGGATAGCAACAGGCCGGCGTGCGGGCGGATCTCGGCCAGCAACTCCGGCAGCTCCTCGACGTGATAAGAGCGGACCACTCGCACGGCCGGAACGCCCTCGAATTCGCGACCTTCCTCTCCACAACCCAGAAGATACAGATCCGCAAATAACGTCAATTCGGCGAGGGCGGCACGCAACAAGCCAACACCCTTCTGGGGCGCCAGACTGCCGAGAATCAGCAGTCGCAGTCGTCCACCGGCCGGCGGCGGCAACGCCGCCAGGGGGGTACTGCCGTTCGGGATCACCTGAGCCGGGACCTTTGCCACCTCCGGGGCCAGGGCGCGCAAGTGGCGCAATACCGACTCGCTCGGCGCAGCCAGCGTGACGCCAGGGCGCTGCAGCAATGCCAGATACCGGGTGCGGATATCAAGCCAATGAGTGGGCGCCGTATCGGCAAAAAAGCGATTGAGCGGGTTCTCGGCAAAGCAGGTCGCTAAGCGCTGGCTGTCACAACTATCGCATATTTTCCGGAAATGGATCGACAATGCGGGACAGAATGGGAAGTAATCATGTAACGCCACCAGCGTCGGTAACCCCGTGTCCAACGCGTCCAAGGCGTGTCCGATCAGCGAAGAAACGGCCACCAAGTCGACTTGGAAATCGCGAATAATCTCCTCAAGTACCCGACGATATTGATAGTGAACTGTGGCAACCGAACGAATGGGAAAATCCAGGACCCACTCCCGCAATGGCGCCGCTGGCCCAGCGCCTGCATAGAGTGCCAGCCTGTACCCGAACGCACTCCAGTCTCCCAACGACCGCAGCACCAAGTGGTGCCGCCGATCATCGGCCGCGCAAAGATCGCGAACCCAGCGCCCCAGGCCGCCCCCCCAACTGTGCGTAATATGAAGCTGCACAGGTTTTAGGGTCGGCGCCGGAGAAGGCACGACAGCCGGACCGCCACTGAGCGCATCCGCAAGTTGGCGGCGCAGCAAGGCCAAGGGATGATGCGCATTGAACGCCCGGACATCGCCGTCCTCTGGCGCCATGGGTTCTGCCAACTTCCCCCCCGGCCAGTGGGCAAACACCCAATCACAGGCAACGACCGACCAACCTCCTGCACGCAACCGTCCGGCAACATCCTCATCCGGCGGCTCTAGCGCCAGAGATGCCAAGGCCGCGGCGCGAAAATAGCCGCAGATCGGCAGTACCCGGGGCACCTCGAAGACGTGGTCGCGAGAAAAGCGCGTCAACCAGGTACGCAGCTGTGAGGCCTGAACCCAGCCCGGTCTGGCCCCAGAATAGGGTGAAAACAACTGCAGTGCATCGCACAAGGGGATGGCAACGCCCACCCGCGTATCGCGCCGCAGCGCGCGGGCCAACCCTTCAACCCAATCGCTCCCCAGATCCACGCCAACCCGCACATAGGCGATATCTCGATTCGGGCGGGCGGCGCTCGCCGCGAGAACGGTAGTCCGCATGCCGCTGTCGGGAGGCACCGGCAGAGTCTCTCCCACGGAGACCGCGCCCAGGTCCGGCGGCCCAGCCACCAACACCTCCAACTCCGGCAACGTCTCGCGCCACAGTCCGACGGCATCCGTCGCCGCGGCCACTTCGGCGCGGCGGTTCAAATGTAGGCAGACCAACGGCGCCGTCAGGGGCGACATGCGCGCATCAACCGGGCAACAAGCGAGTCAACCGCTGCGCCACCGCTAGGGGGGACAACAGACAGGCACGCCCCCACCGACCCAATCGGGGCGACTTGCGCACCCGCATGGCGGTGTACTCGAGAAACTCCTGGAGCACACGGCGGTAGGGGGCATCCGGCGCCGCCTGGAAACCGCCTACTGCGGCATCCGACGGCGCATTGACGCGCCACCAATGAAGATAGCTCCGTGTAGGATCGGCCGTGGCGAACGGATCCGGGAAGGCGCGCTGGAGGTCGAGTCGCTCGCGATAAAGAATGCGTTGCCGGGGTTCGATTGGGGTGCCATCGTCAAACTTCGACCAGCGGGCGCCGCGACTGCCGAGCTCGGCCTGTCCTTGCTTTTCGCATTCCTCCAGATACCACTGCCGCAACTCGACCAGCACCGGATTATCGCGACCGTATTTGTGCAGCATGATCTCCTGCGCGCCGGAGTCAAAGCCTGAAAAGTGATAAAAACCCAGCGGCAGGCCATTGACCAGGACGCCTTCCGCCAGGCTCCCGGTAATTTTCCGGTGGGTGAGATTCCAGGTGGCGACATTGAATCCGGGATCCCGAATAATCGCCGCATCGGGAAAAAAACAGGGTGCGAGATCCATCCAACGCTGGTCCGTGAAAAGCCCGCGCGCAAAATCATCGTGACAGAACGACCGCAAACGCTCGGCCCACCAATCCACCAATTGCCGCCCCGCGGCATCACCGCAAACACCCAGGAAACCTAGGTTGAACACGCCATGTTTGAGGCTCGCCAGTTCATTATCGGCGATCGCCTCCAAGCCCTGCTCGGGAACACATTGATGGGGCGTGAGGATGGCACTATGCCGATCGAGGTGGTCGCAAAGCTCCTCCAGGCGCCCGAATACCACAGTGTCGGGATCGAAGTAAAAGGCTTTGGCGGCACCACAATGATCGAAAAGGTATTGGAATGCGGCGCCTTTCACCGCGGTGCAGAGTTCGACTACCGTATGGCCGAATAGCCACCGGCGGTCCTGCCCTAAGCCAAGATCGTTCAGCCCAATGAGATTATCGAAAGGCTCATCGGCCAAGGCGAAATGCGCGGGAGGGTCATCACTCAACACCAAGTGGAAGCGGACTTCCGGTGCCAGGCGCTTGATGGAGTGCGCCAAGACGCGCGCCTTGGGGAGATAATTAGCGGTGATACTGGTAAACACCTGTACCGAAGAATCGATCATTCCAGCCTCAAAAATCGTCGCAGGCGCCGTGAATAACGCCAAGTTCGCGAATTGACCACAGCATCATGCCGTGCACGCAAGTCTGCCAGTTGGAGTTCAAGTGCATCGCAGCACCCGCGGAGTTCGGCCACATCGGCCTCGCGCGCGCGCACAAACATTTGCGCTTCCTGCAGCGCCTCGTCCAATTTGCGCACTTCTTCGCGCCAACCGGATACCTGCCGCTCCCGTTCCTCGCGGCTTTCCGCAAGCATTCTCCGGAGCGCTGCGCATTGCGCATCCCGCAGGGAGAACACCTGTTGCGCATCCTCGCCGCCCCTGCC
>JBFHML010000009.1:0-58997 GCA_041594335.1 Porticoccaceae bacterium | reverse complement strand
CGGTGGGCGCATTGTTGCGCACGTCGACCGACGAGGGCGTCCGCTGAAACACATACAGATGCTGGGCGTTTGCGCCGAGATGCGGGATGCACTGGATGGCGGTGGCGCCGGTGCCAATGATGCCCACCCGCTTGTCACGCAACTTGTGCAGATTGCCGTCGCTGCTGCCCCCGGTGTAGTCGTAGTCCCAGCGGCTGGTGTGAAAGCGATGCCCCTGAAACTTCTCCACGCCCGGGAGGCCCGGCAGCTTGGGACGCGTCAGCGGACCGTTGGCCATCGCCACGAAGCGGGCGCGGATCGCATCGCCACGGTTGGTACGAATGATCCAGCGCCGGCTGTCCTCCTCCCATTCCATGCCGGTGACTTCCGTCTGGAAGCAGGTATCGCGGTAGAGATCGTAGTGCCGAGCGATGTTGATGCTGTGCTGGAGCAGCTCTGGCGCATGCGCGTAGCGCTCGGTGGGTACGTAGTCGAGCTCGTCGAGCAACGGCATGTACACGTAGGATTCGATGTCGCACTGCGCGCCCGGGTAGCGGTTCCAATACCAGGTGCCGCCGAAGTCGCCGGCGCGGTCGATGATGCGAATATGCTCGACGCCGATCTCGCGCAGCCGCGCGCCGGCCAACAGGCCGCCGAAACCGCCGCCGATGATGGCGAACTCGACCTCGTCGTTTAGCGGCTCGCGCTCGAAGGGCTCGGCGTAGTGGTCGATCATGAACTCACGCAAAGATCCGCTGGCCGCGCGGTACTGGCCAAAGCCCTCAGGCCGTAGGCGCTTGTCGCGCTCGTGTGCGTACTTGTGACGCAGTACCTCGGGGTCAAAGCCCAATTCGGCCGGATCGGTGGTGTAGGGCTTGGTTGTCGTCATGGAAAGGCTCCCGGAGCGATAGTGTGCAAGAAGACAGTCAAAGAAACGGGTAGGGATTCGTCAGCCATCGGCAGTCGACATCAGAGTGCACGACCTCCGCTTTCTCGGGCCCGTTGGGCGGAGTCGTTGAATTTCCGGATAGAGCCTATGGTTACCGCCACTATTGCGAATGGCAAGGCCGGGATGCCGGCCGGCCGGTCGCGGCGGTCACCGCGCTGTCACCCCACCGTCAACCCCGGTGCACAAAGACACCGAACACTGACGAACATCCGGGATCACAGCGGAGGTTCGCCATGGTCGCTCCACGCCGCTTCGCCGCCGCCGTGCTGACCGCCGGCTGCCTCGCCGGCGCCCCGGCAGAGGCAACCCCGGACAGCCACCAGGATCACACCCCTTTTTCCGAAAGCAGCCCGGCACTGCGCGCGGCCGCCGCAAGATCCGTGACTTGGCAGCGCTCGTCATCGACACGTCCCGAAGCCTGGGTCCGCTTCAAGGTGCTCGGCATCAACGATTTTCATGGCCAGCTCGAATCACGCAGTCTGTTGGGGCGGCCAGCGGGCGGCGCGGCGGTGCTTGCCGCCTATCTGCGCGCGGCGGAGGCGGCGGCACCCCAGGGTGCACTGCTGGTGCATGCCGGCGATCAAGTGGGCGCTAGCCCGCCGGTGTCCGCGCTCCTCCAGGACGAACCCGCAATCGGCTTTCTCAACCTGCTCGCCAATCGCCATTGCAGCTATCGCTTCAAGCTGCATCCGCTGTGTAATGTGGTCGGCACTCTGGGTAACCACGAGTTCGACGAGGGTACCGACGAACTGTTGCGTCTGCTGGAGGGTGGCAACCACCCGGCGGGCCCCTTTCAGGAAGATCCCTGGCGCGGCGCCCGCTTTCCCACGGTGAGCGCCAATGTGGTCTGGGCCGACGACGGCGAACCCCTGCTGCCCCCGGCGGTGATCAAACGGGTGCAGGGCCTGCCGGTGGCCATCATCGGCGCCGTCCTGCGTGAGACGCCAAGTATCGTCACCCCCAGCGGTATCGCCGGGCTGGCATTCCGCGACGAGGCCGAATCCATTAACGCCGAGGTGAGACGCCTACGTCACCGCGGCGTGCGGGCGATCATCGTCAGCATCCACCAGGGCACCCGGCAGAGTCCGGGCTCGGCGGACCCCACTCCGGCCGACCCGATCACGCTCGACGGCGCCATCGGCGAGATCGTGCGGCGCCTCGACGACGAGGTGGACCTGGTGGTTTCCGGGCACGCCCATGGCTTCACCAATGCGCTGGTAGAGACCTACCGTGGCACGCCCATCCTGGTCACCCAGGCGTTTTCGGCAGGCACCGCCTATGGCGACATCGATCTCGCCATCGACCCGGCCAGCCGCGACATCGTCTACAAGTCGGCGCGCATCCTGACCACCTGGGCGGACGCAGGCCCGGGACTCACACCCGATGCCGAAGTCGCCGCGCAGGTCGCAGAGGCCGCCGCCAGGGTCGCCCCCCGGATCGAGCAGGTGGTGGGGACCGCTGCCCGCGACATCACCCGCGCCGAAACTGCCGCCGGCGAATCGGCGCTGGGCAATCTGATCGCCGACGCCCAGCGCGCCGCCATGGGCACCGAGATCGCCTTGATGAACCCAGGCGGCATCCGCGACGATATTCTTGCCGGCGAAGTCACCTGGGGCGAGCTGTTCGGCGTCCAACCCTTTGGCAACGACCTGGTGCGCCTGACCCTGAGCGGCGCGCAACTGATCGCCCTGCTCAACCAGCAGTGGGCCGGCCAGCCCTTCGCCCGGGTACTGAAGCCCTCCGGACTGCGCTACCGCTGGCGGGAAAATGACCCGGCGACCTTCACAGACAACAACATCGATCCGGCCAGCATCCAAATCAATGGCACGCCGCTGAACCCGATCGCCACCTACAGCGTCACCGTAAACCGTTTTCTGGCGAGCGGCGGTGACAACTTCAGCGTGCTCACCGAGGGCACGGATCGCACGGTCGGGCCAGCCGAGCTGGATGCCCTGATCCAGCACATCGGGGGCCTGCCGCAGCCGTTCGACGCGGCCTCGGAAGGGCGAATCTCGGTCATCCCCTAATCATTCCTGTCACGGTCCGGGTCGCGGCTGCGTTCTCTTATCCGCACGGCAGCGGCTACAATTCTTCTGTCGCCGGCTCACGCGCCACGCACACGCCGGCCTGCGGAAAGCCCCCATGAGCCGTGTCATCTCGATTACCGCACCGCGTGCCGCCACCCTCACTCGCCTTGAAGTGGCGACCGGGGCACACATCGCGCCAGGAGCCCTGCTCGGCGTGCTGGACACTGCCGCTGGCGAACTGCCGATTCATTCCGCGGTCGCCGGCGTCGTCGAGCGCCTTCATGCCGCGGCCGGAGAAAATTTGGCCGAACACGCCCTGATCTGCAGCATCCGCATCGCAAGTGAAACCCGCCCCCAATCCAACCGCCGTCCGGCAATGCCGCAGCTACTCGATAAGCACCAATTGCAAGCCGAGCTGCGCGGCCGCTTGGCGAAAACACTGGACCCACAACGTGCCGAAGCCACTAGCAAACGCCATGACCGCGGCTTCCGGACTGCACGCGAAAATCTCGCCGACCTATGCGATCCCGGTTCCTTTCAAGAATACGGTCAGCTCGCGGTAGCCGCCCAGCGCAGCCGCCGGGATTTCGAGGAGCTGGCAATCCAAACCGCCGCCGACGGGGTCATTACCGGGACGGCCACCATCAACGCCGATCTGTTTCCAGCACAACGGGCACGGGCTGCCGTGATCGTCAATGACTACACGGTGCTGGCCGGCACCCAGGGCTTTTTCCACCACCGCAAACTGGATCGCGCCTTGCATCTCGCTGCCGACCTGCAACTGCCGGTAGTGATGTACACCGAGGGCGGCGGCGGCCGCCCAGGCGATACCGACCAGGAGGTCGGCATGGAGGTGACGACCTTCGCGGCCTGGGCGAGCCTGGCCGGACGGGTGCCGCGCATTGCCGTCAACAACGGTTACTGCTTTGCCGGCAACGCCGCCCTATTTGGCTGCGCGGACGTTACGGTCGCAACGCGCGCCTCCTGGATCGGCATGGCCGGCCCGGCGATGATCGAGGGCGGCGGCCTCGGCAGCGTCGCCCCGACTGCGATCGGCCCGACCGACGTACAGACCCGCACCGGGGTGATCGATGTACTGGCAGAAGACGAACGCGACGCGACGCGGCTAGCACGCCAACTTCTCAGCTATTTTCAGGGTCCGGTCGACGACTGGCGCTGTGCAGACCAACGCCGCCTCTGGGATTTGATACCCGCCGACCGCCGCTTCAGCTACGACATACGCCGCATCATCACCACCCTGGCCGATACCGATTCGTTCATCGAAATCCGCCCAGACCACGGGCGCACCCTGATTACCGGCTTGCTACGCATCGAAGGACGCCCCCTGGGCGTACTGGCCAACGACTGCCGCATACTCGGCGGGGCGATCGACACTCAGGGCTCGGCGAGCGCGGCGCGCTTTCTCAAGCTGTGCGACGACTTCGATCTGCCAGTGGTCTCGCTGATTGACACGCCGGGATTCATGGTCGGTCCGGATAGTGAAACCGAGGGCGCGGTACGGGTGATGTCGGACCTTTTCATTGCGGGAGCGCGGCTGCGATCACCGCTGGTATCCATTTTTTTGCGCAAGGGTTACGGGCTCGGCGCTATCGCCATGACCGGAGGCAGCTTCTCTCGACCCGTCTATGCCGCAGCCTGGCCGACGGGCGAGTTCGGTGCCATGGGCCTCGAGGGGGCAGTCCACCTCGGCTTTAAGCGAGAACTGGACGCCGCCCCGGCCGGAGGCCCGCGCGATGCGCTGTTCGCCAAGCTGCTGAGCGCAATGTATGAACGCGGCAAGGCGGCGGAAGCCGCCGCTCACCTAGAAATCGACGCCGTGATTGAACCACAGGATACCCGTGGCGTGATCCTCCGCGCCCTACTCGCCCACCCGCTGGATCCCTAGCCAGGCTTGCGTAGCAGGGCCACATTGCGCCGCGGGATCTCGCATTCCCAACCCGCCCGCGCCGCCAGATAGCGCAGGGTCTCCTCCCGGTAGAACACCACGTGCGTGGGATCGCGGCGATAATGCCAGGAAGCGAAGCGATGATCCCCGCTTTGAAACTCGGTCATCAGCCCCAGCCAGCCACCGGGACGAAGTAGCCGGGCAAGGCGAGCAAACTCCCGCGCCGGGTAGTGAAAATGCTCTATCGCTTCGGTACAGGTGACGAAGTCGTAGCGCTCCGCGAGCACGCGGGCATCGGGGGCGAAAAAGGGATCGTAGACGGCCATTGGATGGCCAGCGTCACGTAACATCGCCGCCAGCGCCGGGCCAGGGCCACAGCCATAATCGAGCCCCCGGGCGCCCGTCGACAACCGCCGACGCAGCGGCTCGGCGAGGCGGTTGAGGAAGGCACGGTAACCTGCATCCGTGGGATCGTTGTCGTGCAAACGGTAGTGCGCCAATTCAGCGGCGGCATCCGGTAGCTGCACGGGGTCGAGAAAGGTTGCATGACATAGGGTACAACGCCCATAGGTGCGCCCATCGACTTCACAGAACGCCCGCGTGCGCGGATCGCCGCATACCGGGCAGGACGCCTGGGCCAGCGGGCAGGACCAAGAGCGCGATTCCACAGCCAGCGAACCGGCGATGCTAAAAGTCGTTCAAGCGAAGCGCATCCCGAGCCAGCATCCGCTCTTCATTGCTCTCGATTTGCTGCAGGGCGCGCGCCACCTCGCGCAAGGACTCCACCGGCGCCTGTTCCTCCATTTCTTCGTAAATTTTGAGCAGGCAGTGATCGACTTTCAGCGCGACTTCGACCAGCGCCTCGATGTCGTTCAAGTCCACGTCGCGCACGGCCTTCACCAAAGGGTCGAGGTCTAGGTCGGGCGCGTACTGCAACCAGGTGTCCATAATGCCCCGTGCGGCATCTTCCTCGTAGTCACCCAGGGCCTGTGCGAGTCGGCGCTCGTGCCGGTTGAGGTAACCGAGCATCAGCTGTGCCCGCTCTGAAGTGGTGAGTTGCTCCAGCTCCCCGTACTGGCGAGACAGCGCCTCGTGCAGCTTGCGGGCGTGGTCCACGATATCCTTGACGGTCTTATAGGTCATGCGGCACTCCTCATCTACAGTGGCAAAGCCCGGGTTCCTAGCGCAATGCTTTGGAGGCAATCTCGTGGCTGTCCCCGGAAAGTCCCGGCGTGGCCAACACCGACTGCAACGCAGACCGCATCTGACCCGCGCGCGGCTCGGGGTATTTCCGCCAGCGAGTCATCGGGACGAGCAATCGCGCAGCAATCTGCGGATTGAGGCCATCGAGGACGCGCACCTGAGCGGCGAGAAATTCGTAACCGGCGCCATCGGCGCGATGAAAGTTGACTAGGTTGCCCACGCTGAAGGCGCCAATCAGCGCGCGGACCTTGTTGGGATTGCGCAACTCGAATGCGGGATGTTCCATCAGCGCCTGCACCCGTTCCAATCCGCCGGGCAGTGGACATCCAGCCTGCAATTGAAACCATTGATTGACGACCAAAGGCTCGTCGCGCCAGCGGTCATAATAACGCTGCAACGCCTCTTGGGCCCGCGCTTGGGCCCGAGGAGCGGGATTGCCAAGCAACGCGGCCATGGCCGCATTGATATCGGTCAGATTGTCCGCATCTTCAAACTGCTGCCACGCCAGCTCAATGAACTCGTCTTCCGGGAGCTGCAACAGATAGGCCAACGCCAGGTTGCGCAGGCTGCGGTGCGCGATCTGCCGTGCGTCGGCGAGATAGGCCTCACCGACCCGATGGCGTTCATAGACAGCCAACCACTGCGCGCGCAGCGCTTCTGCCAACTGACGGCGCGCGAATTGGCGAGCTTCATGAATGGCCTCCACGGCGATGACCTCGGCCAACTCACTCAGATAACTCTCGCCGGGCAGGGTGAGCAATTGTGCGACCATGGCCGGATCCAGTTGCTCGTCTTCCAGCAATTCCCGATAGGCGTCGATCAGCGCACCGTCAAAGCAAAGCGGCGCGCCGGTACGGCATGCCTCGATCAGGGTTTGGAGCTCACGCACCGCCAGACGGTTGCCTGCCTCCCAGCGATTGAAACCATCGCTGTCGCGGCTCAGCAACTGCAGCAGGTCTTCGCGGCGGTAGTCAAACTCGAGTTTGACCGGTGCCGAAAACCCCCGTAACAACGAGGGAATCGGCGGCTCCGTCACCTGTTCGAAAGTAATCGCTTGACGCTCCTGCGAGAGCTCGAACACCATTTCCGTATCACCCGCAACAACCCCGGGCACCTGTAACGGCAGATCACCGCCGGCACCCACCAGTCCCAAGCGGATGGGAATCAAAAACGGCTGCTTGTCGGCACTTTCCGGTGTGGGCGGACAACGCTGGCTGAATTCCAAACGATACTGTTGTGCCCCGGGGTCATAGCGACCGCAAACCTGTACCTGGGGTGTGCCGGCCTGCCGATACCAGCGCATGAACTGCGCGAAATCGCGACCGCTGACCTCCGCCATCGCGGCAACGAAATCCTCAATGGTTACAGCGTGACCATCATGGCGTTCGAAATACAGATCGCAGCCGCGCCGGAAGGTCTCTGACCCCAGCAGGGTATGAATCATGCGCACCACTTCGGCACCCTTCTCATAGATGGTCAGGGTGTAGAAGTTCGAAATCTCCTCATAGGCATCGGGCTGCACCGGATGCGCGGTGGGGCCGGCGTCTTCGGCGAACTGAGCGGTGCGCAGCAGGTTGACGTCGTCCACGCGTTTGATGGTGCGCGAACCCATATCGGCGGAGAACTCGCTGTCGCGAAAGACCGTGAACCCCTCCTTGAGGCTCAGTTGGAACCAATCCCGGCACGTGACCCGGTTCCCGGACCAATTGTGAAAGTACTCGTGAGCGACCACCGCCTCAACCCGTTGGAAACCGAGATCCGTAGTCGTCTCTCGATGCGCCAGCACACAGGACGTATTGAAGATGTTGAGACCCTTGTTCTCCATAGCCCCCATATTGAAATCATCGACGGCGACAATCATGAAGATATCGAGATCGTACTCGCGACCGTATACCTCCTCGTCCCACCGCATGGCGCGCTGCAGGGAACCCATGGCGTGGCCGCATTTATCGAGGTCCTTGGGCTCGACGTAAATCCGCAACGCCACCCGGCGACCACTACCAGTCGTGAAGCTATCCTCCAAGCACGCGAGATCCCCCGCCACCAACGCAAATAGGTAAGCGGGCTTGGGAAAGGGATCGTGCCAGCGCACCCAATGGCGGCCGGGGCCGGCTCTGCCCTCGGCAACCGGATTACCATTCGAGAGCAATACTGGGTACTCGGCCGCATCGGCCTCGATCGTCGTGATGAACTCCGAGAGCACATCCGGACGATCCAGATAGTACGTAATCTTGCGAAATCCCTCGGCTTCGCACTGAGTGCAGTACAGGGTCCGCGAGCGATACAGCCCTTCCAATGCCGTATTGTTCTCAGGACAGATCGCAACGCGGGACCGCAGTTCGAAACGCGCGGGCACGGTGGGGATCACCAGTTCACCGTCTTCCAGCCGGTATTCATCGGTACCCAGCGCGCGGCCGTCGAGCACCAGCTCCAGCAACTCGAGCCCCTCTCCCATCAAGCGCAACTCCGGCGCCAATGGCGCATGCGCCGGGTTGGCGCGCACGCTCAGGGTAGCCTGCACTTCGGTGCGGCCAGGTCGCAGGTCAAAGTACAACTCGGTACGATCGATAAAAAAATCCGGCGCGCGGTAATCGCGCAGTCGGGTCACGCGTGCCTGCGCATCGCGCATTGCCATAGTCAACTCCTCGTCCAAACCCGCTAGCTGCAAGTTCGCAGCACGGCTTCCAGATTGTCAGCCAGCCCGTGGCAGGTGTCCATGTCCGTGGCCATCACCATGGTCCCTGAAACCCTCCTCCTGCTAAGCTCGGCGAGCCGCATCCAATCCCATAACAACCGCGGGAAACCCCAGCGATGGACAAACTCATCATCGAAGCGCGCGTCAATGAATACGCTGACCGCAACCACAATGCCCATGTTCCCTGGACACCACAGGAAATCGCCGCCACCGCCGTACAGTGCCGGGAAGCCGGAGCCGCCGCGATCCATTTTCACGCCCGCGACGCAAACGGGGGACCGGATCACAGCACCGCCACCAATGCCGCGATCATCCGTGGCATTCGCGCCGGCACCGATCTCCTGGTGCACCCGACGCTAGGCGCTTACACCCATGACGGCGACGCCGCCAGTCGCATCGCGCCGGTGCTAGCGCTCGCTGCGGACCCCATGACACGACCGGACCTGGTGCCGCTGGACATGGGATCGGCCAATGTCGACACCTACGACCCCGAGCAACGTCGCTTTCTCAGCGCCTGCACGGTTTACCAAAACTCGACCGCCACCCTACTCCACTTCGCCGAGGAGTTACGGCGCATTGCCGTCAAACCCTACGCCGTCTGCTGGAACCTGAGCTTCACCCGGCAACTCCTGGCGTTTATCGAGATGGGCGCCATCGGCGAGCCCGTCTATCTGTGTTTCGTTCTCACCGGGGCCTCCCTTCTCGCCGGGCATCCGCCGACGCGCGCCGGACTGGAGGCGCACTTGGCCTGTCTCCCCAAGGATCGCAACCTACACTGGACCGTGTGCTGCCACGGCGGCGACTTGCTCGAACTCGCACCACAGATCATCACGGCCGGCGGCCATCTATCCATCGGTCTGGGTGATTGGCCCTACGTCGAGCAGAATGCTCCGACCAATGCCGAACTGATCGGCCAGGTAGCGGACATGGCGCGCCGCCTGGGTCGCGAAGTGGCCACGCCACAAGAAACTCGCGCCCAACTCGGCATCCTTTGAAACGCACCACAGCACGCTATCATGGCGCTGTGCAGATGTGATCGAGGAACAGGCATGGCCCGCACACAATCCCAGGGCAAGATTCGGGAAATCATTCACCAACCCGAGCAGCGACGTTTCCTATGCCAGATCGACACAGCGCAGGCGGTGCTCTACTACCGTCGCTTGGGCAAGCGCGGCGTCGACTTTCACCATACCCATGTGCCCGAATCACTGCGCGGCCAGGGGATCGCCGAAGCACTGGTGCGCGAAGGTCTTACCTGGGCCCGCCGCGAACAAATGACCATTCGCGCCAGCTGCTGGTACGTGGCCCGCCGGCTGCGCGATTAATCTGGACCGAAAGCCATGACGCGCGAGCCCGAGCAGGTTCGGGTAGACCGGTTGCTGTCCAACCTAGGCTATTGCAGCCGGCGCGAGGCCGCGGCACTGTGCCGCGCCGGTCGGGTAACCTTGACCGGATCGATACTGCGCGACGCGACGGTGCAAATCAGCCTCGCATCGGTGCGCAGTGGCGCCTTGCACATCGACGGCGAGGCGCTGGATCCACCTGCGCCGTTGACGCTGATGTTGCACAAACCGGCGGGCTATACCTGCTCTCGCGACGAAGCCGGTCCGTTGGTCTACGACCTGCTGCCGGCGCGCTGGCGCCGGCGCAAGCCGGCGCTGTCGTCGATTGGCCGCCTGGACAAAGCCACTACCGGACAACTGCTGATTACCGATGACGGCGCCCTGCTTCACCGCATCACGCACCCCCGCACGCATGCGGCGAAGCATTATCGGGTAGTCACGCGCCAGCCTCTGCGCGGCGACGAGGAGCACTGCTTTGGCAGCGGCGAATTTTGCCTCCGCGGGGAAAAAAAACCTTTACGACCGGCGCGTTGGATGCCCGAATCGGAGACCAGCGGCGTGATGGTCCTTACCGAAGGACGCTACCATCAAATCCGGCGCATGTTCGCCGCCCTAGGGAATGAAGTGATTGGCTTGCACCGCTTCCGTACGGGCGGGCTGGCGCTGGGCACGTTGCAGCCTGCCGACTACCGTATTCTGCGGCCGGCCGACCTTGCCGCACTGGAATGCGATCCAGGCGCCGCCGCAGGACGCAAAACCTAGGAAGATGGTGCCCGAGGCCGGAATCGAACCGGCACGACCTCGCGGTCGAGGGATTTTCGTACCACTTCGGCTTTCGCCGCCGCCACCGGGCGTTCGTGGTCTGGAGCACGCCTTCACCTTGGCCTAGCGGCTGTAGGTGCCCGCCGTCTGCTCTCTACACCTTCCCACCGCTAACGGTTGGGCTTGGCTCGGCGTTGGCTCGGCCGCTCGATAGCGACCAGGGCGTTCACCGAATTTGACGGGTGCCACCCGAAGGGTTTCCCCCACGGGGCTCAAATTGCTTTCAAGTCCCTTGTGTCTACCTGTTCCACCACTCGGGCGTGATGTCGGACACCTTAAGCCAAGGCGCCGCCGCGCGCCAGCGCGGCAAAAAAACCGGGGAAGGAAGAAATGGAGGCTGGAGTCGGAATCGAACCGGCGTACGCGGAGTTGCAGTCCGCTGCATAACCACTCTGCCATCCAGCCCCGCGAAGGCGCGCATTGTAACCGAGCGCCGCGCCCGATGACAGCGGATTTCCGGCCTGGGGCACATCCTGAGCTACAATGGCCGCGTCGGCGCCTGGTTCTGGAGTCTTGGTCTTGGAAGCAACCGCGTCTCCTACGCAGCCGGTCTCTCACCACGGGTGGTTCCGCCCCGCGCTGACGCTGGGAGTAATCACCGCGCTGCTCTCGCGCGTCACCGACTGGCAGGCACCCCCGCTGGCACTAGTCGCAGGAAGCGTCATCGCCTTGCTCTATCTGCTCGGGACCGAGCATCTGCTGCGCCGCCGGCACAGCGCGGGGCGGAGCGCTGCCGCTGACCGCATCGCGTTGGTCGATGCGGCGCTGCTCGGCCTCGTGGTCGGCGCGCTGCGCTATCCCCTCTTGACGGTGCTGCCGCTAGCGGTATTGGTTCAATGCAGCCTGTTATTGCGCGGCGGTGGCCAACGTTGGCTATTCGACAATCTGGCGTTCGTCGCCGGCGCGGCCGTGCCCGCGCTGCTGAGTCCCGACTGGCATCTGGATCTAGACGCGCCCCTGCACTTGGTGCCGGCAGCCGTCTTCGCCCTGACGTTCGTGCTCTATGGGCAATACAGTCGGCACGAAATCCGTTCCCTTCGAGAGCGACTGGAAGAGCAACAACAGCAGCAGATCCGGCTCAAGTTGCACAACTATCAGCTGGCCAAATATGTTTCACCCAACCTGCGTCATGCCATCGAATCCGGCCGCGCCGCACGTCTGTCTTCGCATCGCAAACGGCTGGTCGTATTTTTCTCCGATATCGTGGGCTTCAGTGAAATCGCCGACGAAATGGACGAGTCGTCGCTGACCCAGATCATCAATCACTACCTGACGGAGATGTCGAAGATCGCCCTCGCGTACGGCGGCACCATCGACAAATTCATCGGCGACGCAGTCATGGTCTTTTTTGGCGATCCCCGCAGCAAAGGGCCCAAGGACGATTGCCTGGCCTGCGTCGCCATGGCATTGGCCATGCGCAATCGGGTCATCGAGCTTCAAAAGCACTGGCGGGACCTAGGACTCATGCGGCCACTGGAAATCCGCATGGGCATCAGTACCGGATTTTGCACGGTCGGCAACTTCGGCACCGAGGATCGGCTGCACTACACGCTGCTCGGCTCCGAAGTAAACCTCGCCAGCCGCCTGGAAACCTCGGCTCGACCGGGGGAAATTCTCATTTCCCACGCGACTTGGCAGTTCATCAACGACCAGATTCTGTGCCGTGATCACGGCGAGATCGAAGTCAAGGGTTTCCGGCATCCGATCAAAGTGTACTCGGTGGTCGATCACCGTAAAAACCTGGGCGCGGAGCACCCGTGCCTGGACTATCGTACCGAGGGCTTCACACTGTTCATGGATCTCGACAAGGTCCCCAACTACGACCACAGCCGTGTGGTTACCGCCCTGCAGAGCGCATTTAGGGAGGTTCAGCGGCGGTTGCGGCGACCGCCCCCCCCCGATGCCTGATCACTGCCGAGGTAGGCGGCCCACAGGAGGGGAAATACCAGGCGCTGAACTGCGCCAGGGGTTGATCTCGATACCACCACGCCGGGTATAGCGCGCCAGAACCAAGAGGCGCTCGGGCCGCACGTGTTGCCACAGATCGGCGAAGATCCGCTCCACGCAATGCTCATGAAAATCGCTGTGCTGACGCAGCGAGACAACATAGCCCAGCAAGCCCGCCCGATCGATCGGCGTACCCCGGTAGTCGACAACCAGCGTCGCCCAATCCGGCTGCCCAGTCACTGGGCAATTGGTTTTGAGTAAATCCGTGTAGAGCGTTTCCGACACCACCGGGCCGGGCCGAACACCCAGCCGCGCGGGGCAAGGCGTCTGTGGAGGAGCCTCTATCTCCGCGGCATCAATACACGCACCGGTGGGGGCTGACAGTCCACGCCGACCGTAATCGGCCAGGCGATACAACCGCACTATCACCGGAGCACCCGCGGCGGCGGATAGGTCCGCGGCCAGTTGACCGCGGACCGCCTCGGGCCCGGCAAAGACCGTCTGGTTGCAGGAATTGAGATACAGCTTCAGCGATTTCGACTCGATCAGCCGTGGTGAGGTGCAGGGCACATCGAACTCTGCCACCGCCACCTGGGGCACTCCACTGGGAGAGAGCCACGACAGCTCATAGGCCACCCAGAGATCGGCACCAAATAATCTCGCCTCCACGGGGGCCGACGCCACGCGACCGACCGCGCGCTCGATGGGGTGCAGCAACCCCGGATCAAAGCGCTGCGGATAACGCGTAGTACGCCCCAGCGGCGAGGCGGCTATGTGATCGTTCGGAGACTCGGCCATCGCTCAGGCACGCAGACGCTTGCCGCGAGCCAACAGATAAAGCGCATAGCCGTAGCCTAACGCGATAAAAGCGGCGACCATGGTGAAGGCCCAGGTAATGTCGATATCGGACACTCCCAGGAAGCCGTAGCGAAACGCATTGACCATGTACAGAATCGGGTTGGCCAGGGACACTTGCTGCCAAAAGCCAGGCAACATATCCATTGAATAGAACACACCGCCCAGGTACGTGAGGGGGGTCAATACAAAGGTCGGCACGATGGAAATATCGTCGAAGGATTCGGCGAAGATGGCGTTGATCAACCCAGCGATAGAAAACAGCACGGCGGTCAGCAACACCATGGTCAGCACTACCGCAAGGTGGTGCAGTTGAAGCTGGGTAAATAGTAAGGATAACAGGGTGACAATCAGGCCGACCGCCAAGCCCCGAGCCACCCCACCAAACACAAAACCAAGCAAAATCACGTAGTTAGGAACAGGAGAGACGAGTATCTCCTCGATGCTGCCTTGAAATTTGTTGCCGTAGAACGACGACACCACGTTACTGTATGAGTTGGTGATGACGGACATCATGATCAGTCCCGGCACCACGAAATCGATGTAGGGGTGTCCGGCCATCGTGCCGATACGCGGTCCGATCAGGGTACCGAAAATCACAAAATACAGAACGATGGTGATGGCCGGAGGCAACAACGTCTGCAACCAAATACGCGTAAAACGACGTACTTCCCGGGACAGGATGGTCATGAACGCCACCCACTGCTGACGCGCCTTCATCGGCCGGCTCCCCGCGTCTCTTCGCCTACCCCCACCAAGGACACAAACAGTTCCTCGAGCCGGTTGGCCTTGTTGCGCATACTGACTACGTGGACACCCTGGGCACTGAGACCCGCAAACAACTCGTTCAGCGATTGGGTCTTTTCTACTTCGACCTCGAGGCTGTGGCTGTCGAGCAACCGCCCCACATAACCCGGCAATTCCGGAAAGCGTTCCAACCGCTCCCGGGTATCAAACACGAACACTTCGGTATTCAGCTTGGCGAGCAACTCCCGCATACCCGTGTTTTCGACAATTTCCCCGTGATCGATGATGGCGATCCGGTTACAGAGATTTTCTGCCTCTTCCAAGTAGTGCGTCGTCAGAATGATGGTGGTGCCCCCACGGTTCAAATCCCGCAGGAACTGCCAGGTAGAGCGTCGTAGCTCGATATCCACACCTGCGGTGGGCTCATCCAGTATCAACAGACGAGGCTCATGCACCAGGGCACGGGCAATCATCAAACGCCGCTTCATGCCACCAGAGAGCATGCGGGCACGCGTATCACGCTTATCCCACAGTCCCAAGAGGCGGAGATATTTCTCGCTGCGAGCCAGCGCCAGACGCCGTGGCAGGCCATAGTAGCCCGCCTGGGTCACCAGGATATCGATGACTTTTTCGAATTGCTGGAAATTGAATTCCTGGGGCACCAACCCCAGCTCCTGTCGCGCCAGGGAGAAATTCCTATCGATATCCGTGTCAAAGATGCGCACGCTGCCCCCGGTCTTGCGCACCAGCGAACACACGATGCCGATGGTGGTCGATTTACCGGCTCCATTGGGACCGAGCAGGGCAAAAAACTCGCCTTCGGCCACATCCAAGTCGATGCCACGCAGCGCTTCGAGGCCGTTGTCATAGACCTTGGTTAGCGACCGTATCGACAGGGCGCAGGTTTGGGGTTGGGGGGCAATCGTATTCACCGGATCAGACGGATAGCTCGTTGATATTCTCGGGCAAGGATCGCGCAGCCCACGGCCGCGCCTACGCAAAAGGGCCCAAAACCCTGTGGATTTTGAGCCCTTGCAAATTTGGAGCGGGAAACCGGGCTCGAACCGGCGACCTCAACCTTGGCAAGGTTGCGCTCTACCAACTGAGCTATTCCCGCCTTGACAATCAACTCTGGTTCGCGGCATTGGCGTCCCGTAGGGGAGTCGAACCCCTGTTACCGCCGTGAAAGGGCGGTGTCCTAGGCCTCTAGACGAACGGGACTCTGTGCTCGCGAGAGTCGCGCATTCTAGGGACTGCCCACCAAAAGTGTCAAGCACGCTGTGCACTCAAATCACGAAGATTTCGGCTCAAGCTTGAGCGACAACGAGTTCACGCAGTAGCGCAGGCCGGTTGGCGCCGGACCATCCGGAAATACATGGCCGAGATGACTACCGCATTGCGCGCATAGAATCTCGGTACGGACCATCCCGCGACTGGTATCCACCTCCTCCGCAACGCGCTCCTCGGTCAGCGCCTCGAAGAAGCTCGGCCAGCCACTACCAGAATCATATTTCGCCGCAGAGCTGAACAATGCAACACCACAACAGGCGCAGTGATAGGTCCCGGGCCGCTTCTCGTCGTTATAGGCCCCGGTGAACGGCCGCTCAGTGCCCTTGCGGCGGCAGACCTCGAACTGCTCCGGGGTTAACTGCTCGCGCCAGTAATCGTCGCCTTTCTCTTTCCAATCACTCATCACGATACCCCCAAAATCAGTAGGATGCCGACTAATTTACGCTACAATGGCGCGCTTTTTAAGCGCCATCCAGGTTTCCGAGCCGCGTCATGCTGCACTATCACAAATCCGCCAAACTCGAACACGTCTGCTACGACATCCGCGGCCCGGTGCTGGATCATGCCCACCGACTGGAGGAGGAAGGGCACCGCATCATCAAGCTCAACATCGGCAACCCGGCAGCGTTCGGATTCGAAGCCCCCGACGAGATCATCCAAGACGTGATCCGCAATCTCGGCGAAGCTCAGGGTTACAGCCACTCCAAAGGCATTTTCGCGGCCCGCAAGGCCATCATGCAGCGCTGCCAACTCCAAGGGATTCCCGGCGTGGATGTCGAGGACATCATCCTGGGCAACGGGGTCAGCGAATTAATCGTCATGGCCATGCAGGCACTGTTGAATCCAGGTGACGAGATCCTGGTGCCGGCGCCCGACTATCCGCTGTGGACCGCCGCCGTCACCCTCGCCGGTGGTAAGCCAGTGCATTACCGCTGCGATGAAGCCAATGATTGGCAGCCGGACCTCGCCGATATTGAAGCCAAAACCGGCGCGCGCACCCGCGGCATCGTCGTCATCAACCCGAACAACCCCACCGGGGCCGTATACAGTGAGGCGTTGCTGCGAGCGCTGACGGAACATGCCCGCCGCCATCAGATGATCCTGTTCGCCGACGAGATCTACGATCGCATCATCTACGACGAGGCAATTCACGTACCCCTGGCGTCGCTCTCCGAGGATGTTCTCTGCATCACGTTCAATGGTCTGTCCAAGAACTATCGGCTGGCCGGTTTTCGCTCCGGCTGGCTGATTGCCAGCGGCGCCAAACATCGCGCTCGGGGTTACCTGCAAGGCATCGAGATGCTGGCCTCGATGCGCCTCTGCGCGAACGTCCCGGCCATGTATGCCATCCAAACCGCATTGGGCGGGCGGCAGACGATCGAAGATCTGGTGCACCCCGGCGGGCTTTTTCATCAGCAGCGGGATCTGGCCTGGGAACGGCTCAACGCCCTACCCGGCGTGAGCTGTGTCAAGCCTCGCGGCGCACTCTACCTGTTCCCCCGTCTCGACCCCGAGATTTACCCCATTGCGGACGACGAACAGTTCGTGCTGGATCTCTTACTCCAAGAAAAACTGTTGTTGGTTCAGGGCACGGCCTTCAACTGGTTCGATACCCAGCATTTTCGTATCGTGTTCCTGCCCAAATTGGATGAACTCAACAACGCCATGGATCGTTTCGAGCACTTCTTGGAACGATTGCGCGCCGGATAGGGCCGGACGTCAGTCGACAGCAAAACCCAGCGCGCGGAGATCCCGACCGATCTTTGGCCCGACACCGCTGATTACCCGAAAGTGTTCGAATTCACGCCGCTCCGGACAGCTACGCCGCAGCGCATCGAAAGCCGTGCCAATCGCGCTGCCGCCAGCCAGCACCCTTGCCATGCGGTCTGCCTCCTGGCGGACATCGAAGCTGCCCAGCACGGCCTCGGCCAAGGGCTCACCGGTTCTCGTGGGGCACAGGACGCGCTGTGGGTCATCACACCGCTCGACTTCCGGCAGCCCCCGCCAAGCGCAAAACGCGCGATACACCATGCGACTGCCGTTTTCGCGCCCCTCGCGACTGTAGCCGGCGATATGCGGGGTACCCAGATCCACCAGGCGCCAAAGTTCCCAGTCAATCTCCGGTTCGTTTTCCCAGACATCCAACGCCACGGTCAGCTTGCGCCCGTCGGTCAACAAACGTCTCAGCGCTGCGTTGTCGATCACCGCACCGCGAGCAGCATTGATCAGTAAACTGCCGGGCTTGAGTGTCGCCAGGCGCTCGCCATCGAGTAGATGGTAGGTGGCGTAAGGGCCCCGGTGGGTAAGTGGAACGTGCAGGCAGAGGATATCGGCACCGCGGAGCAGCTCCGCCAAGCCCACACCACCGCGCAGTGTCGGCAGTAACGGATCCCGCACCAGGCAGCGCACACCCAGCGCCTCCAACAGGCCGCGCAAACGCCCCCCCACAGCACCACAGCCCAAAATGCCAACAGTAAGGTCCCGCCACTGGGGGCGCAGGACACAAAAGACCGACAGCAGATACTGCACGACAGCGCCCGCGTTGCAACCAGGTGCATGGGAGAAGTGAATGCCGGTGCGCGCCAGCCAGGCGCGATCGACATGGTCACACCCACTCGTCGCCGACCCGACAAAGCGTACCGCGCTACCGGCTAAGAGCGCCTGGTCGACACGGGTCACCGAACGCACCAGCAGCACCTCGGCGTCGCGCACGATCGCGGGCGTGATCGCGCGCCCCGATAGGAAATGGACCTCGCCATACGGACCGAACAGCTCTTCGACCAATGGCATGTTCTCGTCGGCGATGATCTTCATCTCACCCAACTCCACGCGGGGTAAAGGCTGGGGTCGCGCCAACCCGGGGTACCGTAAAACTGGCTCAGCGCATCGGCAAATCGTTGCGCGCGGGGGGGCAGTCCCTGGCGGAGTAGATCATGGAGCGCCCTCGCGACCCGCGCACCGAAATCATCGCCGGCGCCACTGCCGTGGAGGTTGTCGGCGCTGGGACGGAAGCGATACCCGGCAGCCACCGAAAACACCCACTCGAGCGCCTGCGGGCGGGCTTCTACTGCCTCGAACGCGCGCTGGGCATCGGCATCGCGACCATCCGGGTGGTACCAATAACCGAAATCGATCAACCGCCGCCGCGCAGGGCCGGCAATACACCAGTGGGCGGTTTCATGTATAGCGCTGGCGAAATAATCGGCTCGATAACAAAGTCGAGCCGGGGCGTTCGCCGTTGCCGGGAGGTACAAGGGCTCCGTTGCGCCTCCCTCCAATCGGGTCGACCAGTCGGCTTCAAAGCACGCGGCGAAGATCCGCTCCACATCGGCGCTGTGGTGCCCCCAACCGTCCCCGCGAACCCCACCACACGTCGCCCCGGACAGCATCGCACGCCGACTATTGTGCTCGTAGCCGTTCACGGGTACTTTAGCCCTCGATGGTTGTGATCGTGCCACTCACAGCTAGAAAGCCGAACGGCTTTGCCGCGAACCATCGACAGGAGTGACTTATGCGCGTTCCCGACGACTCTCCTCTCCGCTCCGACAACGTCATCGACCTCTTCAGCCGCCAACCCTATTCGCATCCGTTCAACCACCGTTTCATTCGCCTCGCCCCAGAGCTCGACGGCATGGAAATGCTGTATTCCAACGAAACCCACCCGGACCGCCTGTTCAGCATCAAGATCCTCTGCTGGGCGCTGCGCGCCGACGGCGATGTCGTCGGCTTGGTACCTTGGCTCAATACCCTTACCGCTTGCCCGGAAATCAGCGATCCCCTGAACGGTCGCTGGGAAGGCTATTACGATCCGGGGATCGACGAAATGTTCGACGAAGCGCCGATTCACAAGGTGATGGAGCTGGAAGCCGCCGCCGAATACTACGATTACGTCTGTGACCAAGGCGACGAGCCGGTGCAGGAAATCCCCGACACCATCGGCACCCATGCGGTCTTTTCCGGTGACGGTTTCAAAACCTTGAGCCTGCGCGAAGTCGTGAGCTGGCGGCTTCTGTTCGACGGCACCATCCAGGGCATGATCGTCGACCCGGAGAAGGTCCGGGAAACTCCCGTGCTGCCCGGGGACCACAGCCTGTTCGTGGCTGAGGACCACCTGGATTTCCGCTACTACTTCCAGCATCACATCGCCAACAAGATCAAGGCCCGGGATCCAGAGGCGATGGAGGCCATCGCCCTGCTCGCCGACTCCTGAGCCGCGGTTCTATCCCGCCGCCGCGGCGTTCATCCGCCGCGGCGGATAAAATAACAGTACTCTTCCCCAGCCACCTCCTGGGCCACTAGATCGTGGCCCAAATAGGCACAGAATTTAACGACATCACGCTGCGTCGAGGCATCGGTCGCAATCAGCTTGACCACTTCGCCCGGCGCCAATTGGCGTACGGCATTGTGCAGTAGCATGACGGGCTCTGGGCACCGCAACCCTCGGGCATCCACCAAACGATGGAACGGCGGTTCTTCGGCAGCAGTGGCCATTAGTACTCCGGAGGGCCCAGGTGGTCGGCGGGCGTCGCCCCCTTCAAGGCCGCGCGAGCAGACGTTCGACCCGCGCCACCTTGTCGGCGAGGCTCTGATCGCGGTCGGTGCGAGTTCCGACCCGCAGGGTCGAAGAAATACGCGCACGGCCCATGTCGTGCACCCGCCGATGGCATTCCTTGATCGCGGCCATCACCGAATCCCATTCGCCCTCGACGTTGGTACCGTAAGCGTGCAAGCGCGGCTGCAGCCCTGCCGCGGCCAGCACCCGCTGGCACTCGGCGACCTCTGCGGCAACCGACAGGTCGCCGCCCAGTGGAATCAGACAAAAGTCGACATGGACATGCATAACCTCTCTCCTCGTCGGTGGCTTCCCACTGCGTCCCCGGCGGCAACGTCATGATTGCGGCGCCAACCGCCGGCGGATACGGTCCAATCGCAGTAGC
Source organism: Porticoccaceae bacterium (assembly GCA_041594335.1). Taxonomy (GTDB): domain Bacteria; phylum Pseudomonadota; class Gammaproteobacteria; order Pseudomonadales; family Porticoccaceae; genus JAGPUQ01. The sequence continues at coordinate 38,297 of JBFHML010000009.1, read as the reverse complement.
AAGTAGATCGCGCCAATGATATTGCCCATGATAAAGAGCGCGACCACCCAGGGGAGCGCTGTGGCTATCGATCCCTCCAAAAAATAGATGATCCAGGCCAGCAACAGGCAGCCAAACACAAAATCCAACGTGACCACCAACCCCCAGGGCTCGCGCAGCGCTACCAGAAACCCACCTAGACTGGGATCGGACCAGGCGGCCCACGCGCATATACCGAGAAACCCCAGCAAGTAGGAGCCGATGGTCACCTTCGCCGCACTCATCACTCCCTCCCCGCTGCTGTAGCGCAGTCACCATGGTCGGTCGGGTCCGAAAAGCTGTCAAACGCCCGCCACCGGCCGCGGGCGCACCTTCGCAGTCTGTCGCACCAGCGCCACCAACCGATCCTGGCTGTCCCACAACCAGCCATCTTCGTCCACCACGCCCTGGGTGATCAGCGGGGTTTCGAAACAGCAGCGCAACGGTCCGGGCGCGGGGTGTGCGTGTAATTGCACGGTCAGCTCCAGCGTTGGCACCCAGCCCTCGGCCCCGTACAAGGCGAAGGCCGGCGGCGGCATGGCATCGGCGAAGAGCAACAATCCGAACAGGTCGATCGGCGCGCCGTCAGCGAACTGAGTCCAGCCCAGCCATCGCGCCCTATCTGTCAGCGCCCCCGCAAGCGCACGCACATTCTCCGGCACCATGCGCTGCACCAGCTGGCGGTGCATGGGGATATTGTCCGCCTTGGGGATATCGAGACAGTGCGCATACCCGGGCATCTCAGGTACCGGCACCGTGCAATGATTGACACCACGGTTAGCCGCCAGATCACTGCAGGTGCCGAGCAGCTGGATCACAGTAGCGCCATCCTGCTGCATGCGCACCATGGCGCTGGAGGTGGCCTTGCCGATCCGTAGCGGCTCTACTTCGCAACGCACCGGACCCGGGGCCGGGCGCCGTAAGTAATAGGCGGTCACCACCATGGGGTCGGGGTGCGGTAGCGCCGCCGCCAACGCCCGGGCACCGACCGCCAGCGCGTAGCCGCCATTGGGTGCCTGACCGATATTCCAGGACGGCGAGAATTCACCCTCCCAAACCCACTCGGCGACGCGCCGGACCTGCGTATCCCGTGCAAAACGACCCGATCCACCGTCAGGGGGCGTTATCTGATCTGCAGTCATCTCTTTTCCCTCATACCACCTCTCGGCGACGCATTATGCGCAAAGGGTCGCGATACACCCACACCGCGATCATTTGTTTTAGACTCGGGACAAACAACAATCAGGGGAGGGCAGATGGCCGTCAGCGGCAACTACCCAGACCTCGGGGTCACCCTGGATGCCGGGGTGGCGACCCTCATCATTCGCCGTCCGCCGTTCAATTACTTCGATGTCGAACTCATCCAAACCATCGCCCGGGCCTTCGCGGAGCTCGACACCTTGTCCGAGTGCCGAGCCTTGGTATTGGGCGCCGAGGGCCGCGCCTTTTGTGCAGGCGCTGATTTCGGCGGTGGGACCCGCCTCGATCAAGATACTGCGAAGCGTGACGGCGACTCCGCCTTCAAGCGGCGCTCCGGGCGCCTGTACCAGGAGGCGGTACGCCTGTTCGGCAATCGCAAACCTGTGGTCTGCGCCGTGCAAGGCGCCGCCATCGGCGGCGGCCTGGGGCTCGCATTGGTCGGCGATTTCCGGGTGACCTGCCCGGAAGCCCGGTTCAGCGCCAATTTCTCGCGCCTCGGCTTTCATCCAGGGTTCGGCCTCACCCACACGCTGCCGGCGCTGATCGGCCAGCAGCGAGCCCACCTGATGTGTTACACCGGACGCCGCATCGGGGGCGAACAGGCCTATACCTGGGGACTCGCCGATCTGCTGGTCCCCAGGAACGAAGTACTGGCCGCGGCCCGGGAGCTGGCGGCAGAGATCGCCGGCTCAGCCCCGCTCGCCGTGCAGTCAATCCGTGCCACCCTGCGCATGGGGCTGGCCGAGCGCGTGCGGGCGGCGACTGATCGCGAGCTGGCCGAACAGGAATGGCTGCTGCAGACCGAGGACGCCAAGGAAGGGATCAAAGCCACTGCCGAACGCCGCGAGCCGGTGTTCCGCGGCCGCTGAAACAGGCGCCAGACATGTTCGATCTCACGCTCCCAGAAGAACTGGTCCTGCTGCAGGACCAAGTGCGTCAATTTAGCGCGACGGTACTCGGCGCGCGCCACCGGGAATTCGAGGCCGCGGGCGCCGTGGCCGACCCGGTACGAGCCGAATACGCCGCCTTGGGCCTAGCGGGAATGGAGCTGCCCGAATCCCTGACCGGTGCTGGTCTCGGCACACAGGCCAAGGCCGTGGTACTGGAAGAATTGGGCGCCGCGGATCCCGGCGCCGCCCTGGCGCTCGACGCGCTGGGCCCGGCACTCTATCCATTGGCAGAGCTCGGGGGTGAAGCCGCGCTGGCCCGCTATGCCCTGCCATTGCTCGAAGCGACCGCGGCGCGTGCTCTGGTGGTATGGGGTGACAGCGAACGGCCGGGACGGCTATGCCCGCTGATCCAGGGTAGCCGCGCCACCGGCACCCTGCCCTGGGTGCCGGCCGCAAAGGCCGACCTGCTGGTCATCCTGGACACCCAGGGCGCCGCGGTGATCGAAAGCGGCTTCCGACTGACGCCGGTCAAGGGCAGTGGCCTGCGCGCTGCGGGGGCGGCAGAGCTGGTGCTGGAGAACGCGCCACTGAGCGCGCACTGGGAGAATCCGGCCGGTGCCGCGCGAGCCCTGGCACGCTGGCGCCTCTATACCGCGGCGCTGCTGACCGGCCTCATGCGCACGGCAGCGGAAACCTCCCGCGAATACGCACTGCAGCGGGTCGCCTTCGGCAAGCCCATCGCCCACCATCAAGCCTTGGCCTTTCTGATCGCCGACATGCACAGTGCCGTCGATGCCAGCCGCATCCTGGTGCAGGAAGCCGCCTGGCGCGCCGACACCGGGCTCCCCTTCGCCGACGCGGCGGCCACCGCCTTTGTCGAAGCGGCCGAGGCAGGCATGTTCGTGGCCCCCAATGCGCTGCAGATTTTCGGCGGTCAGGGCTTCATGCAAGATCTGCCGCTGGAGAAATACCTGCGTGAGGCCCGCACCCTGGCCCTGATGGCCGGCGGAATCGACCTGGCCCGCGATCTCGCGGGCGCGGCGGTGGCCGACTGCGCCGCGGGCTTTGCCCTTTCCCCGCTGCGCGCGGAGGACGCCTGAATGGACTTCGCTATCGACCCCCATACCGCTCGACGCCTGGCGGCGTTCGACGACCTGGGACGCGAGCAGATGCGCCCCCTGGGTCTGGAGGCCGATCGCCTCGGCCGTCCGATCCCCCCGGACCACCCCTATTTCCAGACCCTGATCGACCTGGGCTTCGGCCGCACCCGCTGGCGGCCCACCCAAGAGGCCGCCGACAAAACGACGGGCGCCCCGGTGGGCAACAGCCGGGCCACCCTGCTGCTCTCTGAACAGCTCTCCTACTGGGACCGCGGCGTCGCGGTATCGGCGCCGGGACCTGGACTCGGTGAGGGCGCGATCATCGCGATGGGAACAGCGGACCAAAAACAGCGCTATCTCACACCCTTCCTCCATCCCGACAAACCGCGCTGGGGCGCCTTCGCGATGACCGAGCCGGGCGCCGGGTCGGACGTCGCCGCTATCCAGACCCGGGCGATCCGCGACGGCAAGAACTGGATCCTGATCGGCAATAAATCCTTCTCCGGCAACTCCAGCCGCGCCGATTTCATCCTGGTGTGGGCGACCGTCGACCCGAGCTTGGGCCGCGCCGGCCATCGCGCCTTCCTGGTGGAACACGGCATGCCCGGCCTGCAAGATTTCCACGTCGAACGCAAAATGGGCCTCAAGGCCTATGAATCGACCTCCTTTCGCCTCGAGGAATGCCGGGTGCCAGGCGCCAACCTGCTCGGCGGCGAAGACCATTACGCGCACCGCGCGGGTTTCAAGGGTGCCATGGACACCTTCAATTCGACCCGACCCCTGGTCGCGGCCATGGCCGTGGGCATCGGCCGCGCGGCCCTCGACGAGGCCATCGGCTTCGCCCGCGCCCAGGACATCACCGGCGACCCGAGGATCCGCGATCGTCTGGAACGGGTGGCGCGCAAGCTGCGTGCGGCACGCCTGTTGAGCCTCAAGGCCGCCTGGCTCGCCGATCATCGCCAGCCCAACATCATCGAGGCCTCGATGGCCAAGGCACTCGCGCCCACGGCCGCTTTCGAGGCCGCAAGCTTGGGCATGGAACTGCTGGGCGTCGTCGGCGCACGCGGCGATCACCTGATCGAGAAGCTGTTTCGCGACGTCAAGGCCATGGACATCGTCGAGGGCACCGGCCAGATCCAGCGCGTGATCATGGCGCGTAAGCTGGTCGGCCTCCCCCACGGCTAAGCCGGGAATGCCAGAGACAAATCACTGGGGCCACTCATGCACCACGGTCAGCACAACCCTTTGCTCGCCGCCACCCTGCTAACCGCGGCGCTGTCCGGCTGTGGAGACGACGGCGCTGCGACCGGCCAGGGACTGCTCGACACCGAGGGCACCCGCGATCCCTGGCTGGTGCAGTACCTGGTACCCGGGGCGGATTTTCTCGGCGTCCACGGACTCACCTTCGATGCCGACGACAACCTCTACGTCGGCAGCGTCATCGGCCAGACCATTTACCAGGTCGACACCACCACCGGCGAGGCCGAAATCTTCGTGGGTCCGCCCGAAGGTATGGCCGATGATCTGGAATTCGGCCCCGACGGCACCCTGGTGTGGACCTCCCTGCTGACCGGTAAGGTCCACGCACGGAGCCCCGACGGCAGCATCCGCGTGCTGGCCGAGGAGCTGCCGGGGATCAATTCGGTGGCCTTCGACAATGACGGTCGCCTGTTCGTGACCCAGGTGCTGTGGGGAGACGCCCTGTGGGAACTGGATCCGCTGGGCGAACGCGAGCCGCGACGGGTAATCGCCGACCAGGGCCACCTCAACGGCTTCGACTTCAGCCACAGTGGCGCGCTGTACGGGCCGCTGCTCTACAAGGGCACGGTGGTGCGCGTCGATGTCGACACCGGTGAGCTGGCGACTGTGGCGAGTGGTTTCCGCATCCCGGTGGCGGTCAATCTCGACAGCCGCGACAACCTCTATGTACCGGATACCGCGCTGGGCCGCATCGTCCGGGTCGATATCGACAGGGGGGAGAAAACACTGGTCGCCAGCCTGGCCCCCGGGATCGACAATCTGGCGCTCGACTCCCGCGACCGGCTATTCGTCACCAACATGGTCGATAACGCGATTCTCCAGGTGAATAGCAAAACCGGGGCCTCCCGTGTGTTGACCCAAAGCGCCCTGGCGGTACCCGGCGGTCTCGACCTCGTGCACGAGGGCGGCAGCGATCAAATCTATCTGGCCGACCTGTTCTCCTTCAAGCGCATCGATGGCGCCAGCGGCGCGGTTACCGAACTCCAACGCGGCCTGCGGGACCGACTGGAGATGCCGATGACGGTCAACGTCCGGCACGGCCGCGCCACAACGTCGAGTTGGTTCGCCAATGCGGTGCAGGTGATGGATCTACCGACGGGCGAATCCCTGGCCATCTATCACGACTTGGATCACCCGGTGGACGCCCTCGAGCTCGAACCCGGGGTGGTGCTGGTGGCCGAGCAGGGCCGCAACCGCCTGCTGCGTCTCTCCGGCGAGCAGGGCGCAAAGCGCAACACCGTGCGGGGCAACCTCCCCGGCCTGGCCGCGATGCGCGCTCTGCCACCGGACGGCGTAGACGATCCGGTACGCTATGTCTATGTGACCGATACGTTGGCGGGCGAACTGTTGCGCATCGACGTGCGCGATGGCAGCAGCCAGGTGATTGCCGCGGGACTGCAGCGGCCGGAAGGCTTCGATCTGACCCCCGAGGGCGACATCGTGCTCGCCGAGGCGGGTCGAGGGCGCCTGGTATGGATCGATCCCGAGGACGGCGAAATCACCGAGATCGCGCGGAATCTGGCGATCGGGTTCCCAGCCGCCGCCGGGACTCCGCCTGGCTATGTGCAGACCGGTGTAGGCGTCTCGCCATCCGGGGCCATCTATGTCTCGGCAGATCGCATTTCGGGACTCTACAAGATCGTGCCGCAGCACGCCGACAACAAACATTGAACCCCTGTGGGGCGTCACGACCGGCTGCGCGAGCTCCCCTCTCCGCGGCTATCCACTCAAAGCGAGCCCAGCCGCGCATCGGGCACCGCATCCCAGGCGCGGCGTTCAGCTTCCAGGGGTTTTTCGAGCAGGCGACGGCTCGACCCGAGTACAGCCGTCAAACGCCGGTCGGTCTCGTACGCAGGCCAGCCCGGATCCCCGTGGTGCGCAAATCCGGCCCAGGCGTCCAGGGTCATTTCGGCCAGTGCCCTGGCGTCCGTTGCATCGCCACCGTAGAAGGCCTTGGCACCGGGTTTGGTGTGGGTTCCGAACACATAGGCCAACTCGATGGCATGGGCGGCGCCCAGCCTGCCGCCCATGGCCGGAGAGCACCAATCGAACAGATAGTTGAACACCCGCGCCTCGTACCCCTGCTGGCGTTCCAGCAACCGCAGGGCTGGAATGCGGAAAATGCGGTCGGTCTGGATGGCCATGAACACTTCGGCCACGCCCGCCTCGCCCCCGCGGGCGGGCAATGCCTCGCGGTAGGCCGTGATCAACCCGGGAGCGTGTTCCTCTCCCACTAGGTAGTTCAGTCGCTTGCGCAGGCCGGCCTCGTCGAGCTCCCGAATGGCCTTGGCCGGGACACCAAACAGATTCCACTCATCCAGGGTACTGCCCGCCAGCACCGGAATACCCGCGGCGGAGCCCTCCGCCACCGCCGCGATCGGCTTTTGCGGCAACACCCGGCCATCAACCACCGGCATGAACGGCAAGCTGCCGATACGCGAGAGCGGATAACCCCCGACGCGCCCCCCTTCAATCAATCGCTGCGCGCGCAGTAGGTCTGCCGGGGAGGCCACACGCAACCCATCGACATCGAGCCCGGTGGCAGCGAGGATCGCCTCACCGCGCAGTGCAGCCGTCTCCGGGTCCGCGCAGGTGTGGCAGGCGCCGGACTGCGGAATGGCTGCGTGAAACAGGCCGTGCGCCGCTGGCATGGCCAGCAGACTGCCAATACTCATGCCCCCAGCCGATTCACCGAAGAGGGTCACCCGACCAGGGTCGCCGCCAAAGGCCGCGATATTGTCACGCACCCAGCGGAGCGCCTGTACCTGGTCGAGCAAGCCTTCGTTGCCCGTCGCAGGAATACGCCCCCCGGTTACCTGAGCAAGCGGTGCGAACCCCAGGATCCCCAAGCGATAATTGAGGGTCACCACCACCACATCACCGTGCGCCGCCAGGGTGGCGCCTTCGTAGATCCCCTGGGCGCCGGAGCCGATGGTGAATCCACCGCCGTGGATCCACACCATTACTGGCCGTCTGCCGGTCAGGCCCGGCGTCCAGACGTTGAGGCTGAGGCAATCCTCCGACTGGGCGCCCGCCTCGGCACCCATGACGTCATCCAGCACACCCCGGTTCTGCGGGGCCCAGTACCCATACTCCAAAGCCTCACGCACCCCGACCCAGGTCGCCGGCGGCTCCGGCGGTAGCCAACGTAACTCGCCGATGGGAGGCGCTGCATAGGGGATGCCTTTGAAAGCCAGCACGCCACGGCTGACGCTACCGCGCAAACGGCCAGCGAGGGTTTCCACCACGGGTGCCTTCATCACGCAACCCCTAAGCCGGTCATTGACGACCGCGCCGCTCAACCAAGCGGAAAGAACACGCCCCGGCTGGTCACCCCATAGGGTGTTCCAGCGGGCCCGGGCTCGACGAGATCGGCTAGCTGGTAAAAGACCGCCCGGCTAAGCAGTGCCTCCAAATTACGGCGCACCAACACATAGGGCGACGGCTCGCCACTGACGGGATCCACACTCACGCGGAGGGGGTGGTCGGGCCCGGCGACCACCTGATCCCCAGTATTCGTGGTAAACACCAGACGCTGCTCACCTTGCGTGTCCCGCTCGACTTCGCAGGCCACGATCAAGAAAGGCGCATCCTCGACCTGAATACGCCATTTCTCCACCGGCGTCACCAGAAAATACTCGCCCTCTTCGCGCTTGAGCAACGAAGCAAACAGCTGCACGAGCTCCAGCCGCGCGATGGGATCACCTTCGTGATACCAGCTCCCATCTCGAGCGATACGAATGTCGATATCGCCCGATAGCGGCGGATTCCAACGCTCCACCGGTGGCATGCCGCCACTTTGAGCTCGTTCGGCGCCAGCACGGATGTCGTCGAGAGAGAGTTGCAACATGATTCAGTCGCTGCCGCGCAGCTGGCCCTTGTTTCCCATGGTCACCCCAATTCCGGTGATGAACCGGAGCAGATCGTCCTTGTCCGAAAATTGATCGGCAAAGCCCTTGTTGAAGCACACGTCCACCGCACCCTGCGCCAAGGCCCAGCACGCCAAATAGTGATAATGGGCTGGGACATCTTCCAATACCCCGCGTTCGATCAAGCGTTGCACCATCGTCCCGATGCGTTCCGTGGTAGCGCGACGCATGGCGTGCAGTTCGGCAATCTGATCGGCCACCAAAGGATCGTCCTGAATCCGTTCTTCCAACTGCTGCACCAATCGATCGAGTTCAGGGTTGGAAAGGCGCGAATGGAAATAGGCCTTGACCATCGCACCCGGGTTCCCAGCCTCAGCGGCGGCGATGCCCTGATCCATGTTGACGCGAATGCGATTTTCGTAATCGAGCAGAATGCGCGCGAGAATCTCCGATTTGCTTTGAAAATGCTTGTATACCGTTCCCTTACCGATTCCCGCCTCATCAGCGATCGCGGCTACCGTCACCTGATCGATGCCGTCGCGCAACAGGCACTCCAACGCCTTGTCGATAATGCGTTGCTCGCGTGCGAGGAACTGACGCTTTTTCTCACGGATTTTTTCGGTACTAGACGAATTCATCGAACCCATGGCTGCCTGACCACTCCGGCTGTAGCACTGTCTGTTGATCTTGTTTTGGCTACGCGGTTGCGCCACTAGCTCCTATGCTAAAAGCGCTGCCCGCTGGTGTAAATGATCGCTGTGCTCGCTGATTTACACCTTGATAGCCGATGCTATAATGCGCGGCCCGCGCGGGCGGGCCATGGCGGAGAGTAGCTCAGACTGGTAGAGCACTGCCTTCGGGAGGCAGGGGTCGCAGGTTCAAATCCTGTCTCTCCGACCAACATCCAGCCCTGGGGACTCCCGCCACTGGTCTCCATTCTCAAGCCGCCCTGGCACCCGGATCGCACACTGGGTCCCGCTGGCCACCCGGCGGCAACTTTCGAGAGCCCGGGCGGACTTCATCCGGCCCCGGTAGATCCAGCTCCCGCGCCCACTCCCGCATTTGCGGCAACACGTGCTCGGCGAGTAGCTTCATGCTACGCATCGACTGCTGTTGCGTGGTCGAACCGCCCTCGATATGCCAGATCGAGAAAATTCCCGGCCGTAGCGTCTCCAGGATGTGGCGGATCTTGGGCAAGACCGTATCCGGCGTGCCGGCAATGATCTGGCGGTTACGCAAAAGATTCTCGTAGAGCACTTCGTGGTTGTATCTGCGCGTTTGCGCAACGTCGACGCCACCGCCCGCCTGCTTGCCCGATACCACAGCCTCGTTGGTTTCGGGGTCGGAAAGCGCATAGGCCAACCTTTTGGTCGCCGCCTTGGAATTGTAGCCTGCGGGAAACATCCACTCCGGTCGCGCAAAAGCAGGTTGACCGCCACCATAGATGTAGTTCTTGCCGAGTTCGTAGGCTTCCTCCTCGGTGTCCGCACAGACCACTTTTTGCAGGTAACCAAAACATTCCGGACCGGCCTGGTAGCCAGCCTCGGCAGCGGTATCGGCATAGAGGTTCCACATCTCCATGGTCGGGGGCAAAAAGGTCGCCAGCGCAATATAGCTGTAGCGATTGCGCGCCGCGAACACCGCGGTCTCCGGACTCACCAGACTGGGAATCCAGGTTTGGGGAAAGGGTTTCTGGATCGGCTTAGCCCACGGGTTGACGTGGCGGTACTCGTAATGCTTGCCCTCATACCGCCAGGGGCCGTCTTTGGTCCAGGCCTGGAGAATGAAATCATGCGCTTCGTCAAAGCGCTCACGATTGTAGGTGGGGTTGATGTTATTGGCGATCTGCTCGCAGCCGGCACCGCGCACCCAACCCGTCACGAGACGCCCACCTGAAATCATATCGATGATCGCCAGCTCCTCGGCCAGACGCAGAGGGTCGGTCACAGGCAATGGGTTGCCCATCAAGGAAATCTTCACCCGTTGCGTGATACGGGCCAGGATCGCGGCCTCGACATCCATGACCGCACCCAGCGTGAAGGGGTTGGCATGGTGTTCATTGAGCATGACCCCATCGAAACCCAACTCTTCCGCGTACAGTTTTTCATCCAAATACCGGTTGAATAACGCTCCCGCTTTCACCGGATCCAGAAAACGATTGGAGACGCCGAAAAAACTCGCGTTGCGGATCACCTCTTCTTCAGGGACCGGCCCGTACGGCCGTTCAGTAAAGGTGGCAATGTGCATGATGGCTCCTCTCCCGCCTGCTGGGCAGGATGTCAGGACAGATGACTCTTGAGCTTCTTGACGAATCGATCGGGCTGCTCGATTTCCGGCCGGTGCCCACAATCCGCAAACAGCACCAGCCTGGCATCAGGTATCGCATCTCGGTAGAGCGCGGCGGCACTCGCCGGTACGATGGCGTCATCCTCCCCCCAGAGGATCAGGGTCGGCAAATCACGGACCAGTGCTAACCGATAAAAGAGCGCCGGGTTATTCATATAGGGTTGCCATGCCAACCGCGCAGCCTCTGCAGTCGCATCCTGAAACCGCTCGAATTGCTCTGGCGTCGTGGCACCACCAAAGAGAGAGTCGAACTCTGCGGTGTCTGCAGGATGCTTGACGCTCGCGGCAAGGTACGCCTCGGTCGGCGCCTCGAACAAATCGCGGATGACGCCCTGGGGCGGCCGGATGCCCATGGGGGCCACCAGGGTGAGGCTGGCGAACTGACGCGGATTCTGGGCCGCCATCTCCGCTGCAATCCAACCGCCGAAAGAAAAACCGATTACGTCGGCGCCCACCCAGTCTCGCTCGACCATCACCTGGGCGTAGAAATTTGCCAAGTCTCCTACGTGGCGAATCCAATCGACACGCGGCGACACCCCAAAGCCCGGATGAAGCGGCACGATCACCTGGCGGTTTTCAGACAAGGCCCGCATCCACGCCAACCAACCCGGATTGCCGAGCTCTTCGTGCAACACGAGCACGGGCTTACCCTTTCCGGCCTTGAGATAACTGAGTTCAGTACCGGCCACGGCCACGGTTTTCTGCTTGTAATCCGATCTCGCCACAGCCTGTCCTCTCCCCTAGCGTATGGTGCCCGGTCTTTGCCGGTTCCGGCTCGCTTGCGCCCCACCTAGTCTCAACCTACCCAGTAGTAACCTCCCAGTCAACCAGTTCACTTGGTATTACGCGTTAGCCGGCGTATAACAAGCGCTTGTCATTTGTTCGCCGGCTGGGCCGCGGCGCGGGTTGGTCCGGCGACCGCGCCCAGCTACCGAGGATGCACTGCCCATGCACAGATCAACTCATATCGCCTTGGTGCGCCGGGCCCTTGCCCATATCGACGCCCGGACCACGGACTTGGCCGACGAGGTCACGCACAACCCGGTTTGGACCTATACGGATCCGCAATGGCTCGCCCGTGAGCGCAGCACGTTGTTTCGCCGGTATCCGCTATTCATGGGGCTCTCCGGCAGGCTCCCGGAGAAAGGCGCCTACGCCACGGACCAGGTCGCCGGGCTGCCGGTTCTGTTGGTGCGTGGGGATGACGGTCTAGTGCGTGCCTTTGTCAATCTGTGCCGGCATCGCGGCGCACCGCTGGCCCGGGATTGCGGACGCAGCAGCGGGTTCAGCTGTCCCTACCATGCCTGGCGCTATGATCGTCAGGGGCGCCTGATCGCGATCCCCGATCAACGCTCTTTTCCCGGCATCGATCGCGAGCAGCGCGGACTGATCCCCCTGCCGCTGCTTGAACGCGCAGGGATGTTGTGGCTGCTGCCAGAGCCCGGCAAAACCCTCGACGACGGGGCACTCCATGCCCATCTCGCAGGGCTAGACGCCGAGTTGGCCGCTTACGATTTCGAAGGCTACAGCCGCTATCACAGCGAAACCTTTGAGCGCGCCGCAAACTGGAAAATGCCCATCGACACGTTTCTCGAGGCTTATCATTTCGCCACACTACACCGCGATACGGTTGCCCCGATCTTTTTCCCCAACCTCTGTCTGTTCGATGCCTTTGGCCTACATCAGCGCGAAGCGGTCATCCGACGCAGTATCGAAGCACTCCGCGAACAACCCGAGGAACAATGGGATTTCGTCCGCCACACGGCAATTTCCTACCAACTGTTCCCGAATACCGTGCTTGTGATGCAAGGCGATCACGTCGAGACTTGGCGGACCTTTCCCGCTGGGGATCGTCCCGACCGCTGTATCATCCAGTTCGACTGCTACATCCCGCAACCACCGACGACCGCCAAGGCGCACCGCCACTGGGAAGCCAATGTCGATCTGGCACTGCGCACAGTAGACGGTGAAGACATCGCCATGCAGACGGCAATGGAAACGGGCTACCTCTCTGGGGTGATCGACGAGGTCTTGATCGGACGCAACGAACCGGCGCTGGCGCACTTTCAGCGCGCCATCCATCGCGCCGTCACCGGCACAGCAACCGACTTCAGTTCTTCAGACGCGGGTCGCGAAACCCATACCAGCTGATCGCGAGAGCCAATACACTCAGCCACATGGCGACGTCAAAAATCACCACCGACCCCAACCGCCATAATTGCCCCGCGATCCAGGAACCCAGAGCACCGCCCAAGCCAAAGCTCACTGCCCCATAGAGCGCCTGACCGCCAGCCTGACCAGAGTGGGCGAACAATCGCCGAATGGTCTCAATCCCGGCGGCGTGATAACTACCGAAGGTGAACGCGTGGAGAGTCTGGGCGATCACCAGTACGGTAATCCACTCACTGAAGTGGCCGATCAGCCCCCACCGCAATGCGGCCAACGCAAGGCTGATCAGTAGCAGCGCGCGCACGCCAAAGCGCAACAAAACCCGGTGCATTACCGCGAATATCAGCACCTCGGCGACAACGCCCACCGACCACAAAAGACCTATGGCCGTTCGCCCGTAGCCAAACTCCTGCAGATGCAAACTGAAGAAACTGTAATAGGCGCCGTGGGCAGCCTGCAGCAGTAGTCCCGAAAGTAAGAAGCTGAACACCGCCCGCTGTCGCACGACTAGGTGCAGCGGCTGTCGCCGGTGATCAGCGACGACGTCCGGCGGCCGCGGCACCAGCAGGCTGGCGACCAGAATCGCGGCCAGCAGCCCCAGGCCCAGCGCCGGAAACAGCTCGATGCCCCAGGATTCGAAGCTGTAGCCAGCGCCCACTACAGCGGCGATAAACCCGACAGATCCCCATAGTCGGATTCGGCTATAGCGCTCCGGGTGCGCGCCGAGAAAACCCAAGGTAATCACTTCGTACTGCGGCAAGACCGCGTTCCAGAAGAAGCTGTAACCGACCAGAACCAACGCCAACGCCAGCAAACTTTCGGCGAAAAAAATGGCGGTAAAGCAGACCAGCGCGAGCAGCGCGCCAAGACGAATGATGCCGAGCCGTCGGCCGCTGGCATCGGCCAGCCAACTCCACAGGTTGGGAGCCGCAATCTTGGTGACCAAGGGAATGGCCAGTAACGTCCCAATCTGCTCGGCGGTCAACCCTCGCGCGTCCAGATACAGCGACCAATAGGGATACAAGCCGCCCAGCAGCGCAAAATAGAAAAAGTAAAACCCCGAGAGCCGCCAATAGGGAATCGGGTTGGCTAGGCGCGCGTCCGGCAATCAGGGCCCACTGCCCAGCGGAGATAGACCGCTGACCACATCCGCATTCTGGCCTCGGTGGCGCAACGCGTGATCCATCAGTACCAAAGCGAGCATGGCCTCGGCGATGGGTACAGCCCGAATACCAACGCAGGGATCGTGACGCCCCGTGGTAATCACCTCGGCTGCGGCACCATCAAGATCGATACCCTGCCCCGGCAAGCGCAAACTAGAGGTCGGCTTCAGCGCCAGGCGCACCAGGATGTCCTGACCACTGGAAATGCCCCCGAGCACCCCACCGGCATGATTGGACAAAAATCCCTGTGGAGTCATTTCATCACGGTGCTGGGTGCCTCGCTGCTCGACCACGTCGAAGCCGTCTCCCATGGCGACGGCCTTAACAGCATTGATGCTCATCATCGCACCGGCGATGTCGGCATCTAATTTGTCGAATACCGGCTCGCCCCAGCCAGGCGGCACACCGGTGGCCTGTACCGCGATCTCGGCACCAATCGAATCACCTTCCTTGGCCAGCGCCTGCATGAATGCTTCGAGCTTCGGCACCAAGGCCGCATCCGGAGAGAAAAACGGGTTGCGCTCTACTTCCGCCCAATCCAGCTCGGCAGCGGCCAGTGGGCCCAGGCGACGCAGGTATCCGCGAATCTCGACGCCAAATCGCTCGCGAAGATACTTGCGTGCGATGCCACCAGCTGCCACCCGCATCGCCGTCTCCCGTGCCGAGGCACGACCACCGCCACGATAATCGCGTACGCCGTACTTTTGGAAATAGCTGTAATCGGCATGCGCGGGGCGAAAAGTCCGGGCGATATCGCGATAATCCTTGGATCGCTGGTCGGTATTCTCGATCAGCAATCCAATCGGCGTGCCGGTAGTCACGCCCTCGAACACCCCGGACAAAATACGCACCTGGTCCGCTTCTCGACGCTGCGTGGTATAGCGCGACTGGCCCGGCTTACGACGATCCAAATCCCGCTGCAGATCCGCCTCAGTGAGGCTGAATCCCGGCGGACAACCGTCGACGATGCAGCCGAGTGCGGGACCGTGGCTCTCGCCAAAGGTCGTTACAGTGAAGAGTCTGCCGAAAGTATTGCCGGCCACTGCGGGCTCCCGCGCGGAGGATGGGGAATTGTAACTTAACCGTGCGGTGCGGCGCCGCGTTCTGCGGCTGCGAAACCAAAGATTTCAGGAGGTGCCGGACCAGCATGTCAGTCCAGCAACTCCTGCACCGCGAGCAACTCCTCACGGCTAAACACGAAGATGCCGTCACCGCCGCGCTCCAGATCCACCCAGGTAAAGGCAATCTCGGGATAGCGCTCCTCTAACGCGACGGCCGAGTTGCCCACCTCGACGAACAGCATCCCCTCATCCTCCAACCAGTCGGGAGCGTCCCGCAGAATTCTGCGCACCACGTCCAGACCGTCGACGCCGGCCGCCAGCGCCTGCTCCGGCTCCCAGCGATATTCTTCCGGCATTTCCGCATAATCATCGGCATCCACATAGGGTGGATTGCAGACAATCAGGTCATAGGCCTCATCGAGCTCCTCGAACAGATCGGATTCGATCGCGCGCACCCGGCGCTCCAGCCGATGCCGTGCGATATTCAGGTCCGCCACTTCCAGGGCTTCGGGCGACAGATCGACGAGATCGACCTCGGCATCGGGGAATGCCAGGGCACAGGCGATACCGATGCAACCGGAGCCCGTACAGAGGTCCAGAATGCGCTCCGGCGAATAGGACAGCCAGGGTTGGAACTCGCGCTCGATCAACTCGGCGAACGGCGAGCGCGGCACCAAGACCCGCTCGTCGACAATAAAGCGGAGTCCCGCGAACCAAGCCTCGCCCGTGATATAGGGGGCGGGTTTGCGCTCACTGACACGGCGCTCGAAGTGTTCGAGCACCGCGCCTTTCTCCGTATCCGTGAGCCGGGCGTCCAGCACCTGTGCTCCGACATCCAGCGGCAAATGCAAGGCGGCGCATACCAATGCGACCGCCTCATCCCACGCATTGTCCGTGCCATGCCCGAACCAGAGTCCAGATGCATTGAAGTGACTGGCACCCCAGCGCACGAAATCGCGCACCGTGTGAAGCTGTTCGAAACATTCGTGCTGCATGGGGGCTCTCCGCACCGACGGCCCGCTCAGGGGTCCAGGCGCTCAATGATGGTGGCATTCGCCGTGCCGCCGCCCTCACAGATCGCGAGCAATCCATACCGCCCCTGGCGCCGTTCCAATTCGTTGAGCAGGGTGGTCATGAGCTTGGCCCCGGTACAGCCGAGTGGGTGGCCATTGGCCTGGGCACCACCGTTGACGTTGAGTTTCGCCGGATCGGCGCCGACCGCCTTGGCCCAAGCCAGCGGCACCGAACCAAACGCCTCGTTGACTTCGTAGAGGTCGATATCGTCGATGGTCAGGCCAGCGCGCTCAAGGGCCTTGCGGGTCGCCGGGATCGGCCCCTCGAGCATAATCACCGGGTCTGAGCCGACCACCGCCAAGGCATGAATCCGGGCCCGCGGCTTGAGTCCATGTCGCTTCACCGCCTCGGCATTGGCGAGCATGATGGCCGCAGCGCCGTCGCTGATCTGGCTGGCGGTCCCTGCGGTGATGACCCCACCTGGCGCCAAAGGCTCCAAGGTCGCCATCGCCTCCAGGCTGGCGTTGGGGCGAATCCCCTCATCGGTATCGTGCACGATCGCGCGGCCGTCCTCGGCGATCAGTTCGATGGGGAGTATCTCGTCGCGAAATTTGCCGCTCTCCGTGGCCGCTGCCGCCTTCATATGGCTCTCGTAGCCGAAGGCATCGAGCGCCTCCCGGGTGATCTCATATTTCTTGGCCAACATCTCGGCACCCATGAACTGGCTGAACTCGACACCCGGATAGCGTGCTTCGAGACGATCGCTCTTGGGATCACCACGCCCCTTGTCCTGGGCATCTTGCACTGCAGAGAACATGGGCACCTGGGACATGGATTCCACACCCCCGGCGATGACCAGATCCTGGGTACCGGACATCACTGCCTGGGCACCGAAATGAATGGCCTGCTGCGCCGAGCCACACTGCCGATCGACACTGACCCCAGGCACCGCCTCGCCGAGCTGGGAGGCAAGCGCGACGTTGCGCGCCACATTGCCCGTCTGGGCGCCGTACTGGGACACACAGCCGAAGATGAGATCGTCCACAGCCTGGGGTTCTACGCCGACCTGCTCCAGCAGTCCGTCCACCAACATCGCCCCCAAATCCACGGGGTGAATTTTGCTGAGCCGGCCGCGATTACGACCGGTAGCGGTGCGCAAGGCACCGACGATAAATGCTTCCGCCATGGGGATCTCCTCTCAGTTCAGTAAGGCGTGGACTTCGGCGCTCATTGTAAGGCCTGCCGACGGATTGCACATGGATGGCAGCGTTCGCCAGCGAACTGGGGACATGGAACCACGCCGGTTACACTAGCGGACCCCAGTGTGATAGCTGCATCGCGATGAATGGCACCGAACTCCTGTCCGCGCACTGCCCCTGTTGCGGCGAGCCCATCGACCTGATCGTGGACACGTCACTTGCAGAGCAAGACTATACGGAAGATTGCCCGGTGTGCTGTCGGCCCATGCTGGTACAGGTTCGAGTCTTGGACCAGGACGAAATTACGCTCGATATCCGCCCCGAAAACGACTGAGGGGAGCACCAGGCTCAGCGCATGCTGCGCCGCCAAGCGACGAGCCCGGTCAGCGCGAGCACGACCATGGCGACGGCCACGGCATCCATCAGCCACACGCCCCGCACCCCCAGTAGGCGCCCGCTGTGTAGATCGAGCACCAACCGCTCCAGCGTCAGCTCGTCACCTGCAGCAAAGGGGGCGAGCGCCGCTACCAGCGGCGGGGGCAGCGGTTGCAACTGCGACCAGCGCACCGTTTCGGATTCGAGTGCGAGGAATTCCGGTGCTTCGGGCAACACGCGCAACACCTGCCCGCGGGCGCGCAAAACCAGCCCCTCCGCGGCCTGCCCCAAGGCGTCCACCGGCACCGGCAGTCGGTACGTCGGGTCGATCCGGTCGATCAGCAGCCCTTCCCTGGTGAACAACAGCAGCTCACGCTGACAAGCCACTGCCAACTGTTCCTCTACAACCACTGCACCAATCAGTTCGCTACGGCAGGTCGCCACCTGGCGCTGATCGAGGAAAAGCCCCTCGGCGACACGACTGACCCACTGATCGCCCACGGCAATGCCCGCTATCTGATCGGGCAACTCAATCCCATACCACCGAAGAATCTGTGGCGACCGAATCACCAGCCGGTCGAGCTGCAGCGCAGCCGCATGATTGAGGGCAAATCCGGTAAAGGCAAGCAAGATCACGAAGAGCGCCGCCAGCACCCCCAACCGCCGGTGCCAACGCCTCAAGGCGCCGCCCTGCTCACGAGTCGCTGTCACTCGTCACCTCTGCGTGAAACAGCAAGGCCAGCCGTGCTACCCGCCGCATGGCGCCCACCGACAGCGTCGCGCCCGTGATGCCGTCGATAGTGCGATCGAGCCGCAACGCCTCCCCAGCGCGCAAACCTGCGCCCTCAAACTGCTGTGTAAAGAACGGAAAACGGACTTCGTCACCTCGAGACTCGCGAAACTCCAACACCCGGATGGCGGCGATAACACCCGCTTCGATAACCACACCAATGGTGATGGGATGCGTCTTACCAATCTCATCGAGGATCCAGGCGGTTCGGGCGTCTGACCGCCAAAAACGCACCCGCAACCCGGCTGGGGGATGATCGAGAATCCGCGCTGCCCGCTGTTTGAGCTCCGGGGAGAGCCACAGCGTTTCGAGCTCCGGATCGACACCGGGAAACGCCTCCCCCAGAAACTCCTCGGCAGTGAGATAAACCCCTCGCGCCTCACCAGGCAGGGGCCACAATGCCAACAGGGCCGCGAGCAGTATTGCCCGCGACCCCATTAGCCTCGCTGTACTCCCTAGACGCAAGGATCAGAAACTCCAGCCGACACCCAAGTTGAAGGTATCGCCGTCGCCATTTTGCTGATCACTCCAGTCGGCCTTGAGCACTACGTTTTCGACCACCCAGTAGTTGAGCCCGATGTCGAATTGTTCCACTTCGGTATCGACACTGTCACCCGCCCGTGTGTCCCACTCGCTGAAGCGCGTGAAAATCCCAAGCTTCGGGGTCAACCGCCAGGAAGGCTCGATATACCAACCGTTCTGCTCATCGCGACCGGCGGCCTCGGCCTGATCACCGTCGATGTCCCACTGGGCGTAGAGAGCACGCAGACCAAATGGGCCCGCCTGATAGCTGGCGTGGGTCTCAAACAATAACCCGCTGGCCTGATCGGCACCGGCTACCAACCCTTGCAGCAAGTCTTCCTGATAGTTCACGGTTGCCGCCAACTCCAGTCCCGCAATGCCGGTGTATTTCAGACGCCCGGTGTAGGCGAAATCTTCGGCCACCGCCTCGGCGGATTTTTGACGCCCGCCGCGGATATCAAAGGCATCGGTTTCCAAGCCACTGTGCATACCGAAATCATAGCGGAGCCCGGGAGCGATATCGCCGCTCAACATGACCCCGGACTCCCACCAGGTGGTAGGAATAATCCGACTTTCTACGTTGTTGCGCTCGACACCGTAGAACGTCTCGGGCTCGTGGGTTTCGTTGAGAATACCCACCGGCAACAAGAACAAACCGAACTTGGCACTATGATGTTCGGCGTAATCCCACTCCACATAGGCCTGCTCCAGCTCCACTTCACCGGGCTTGTCGTCACCGGCAAGAGAGTGCTCCAGCTCAATCTCGGAGAAGAATCGCACCCGATCATTGAAATCATGGGCGAGGAACATGACAAACCGGTGCGCATCGATTTGGTCGGTCTTGCCGTTTTCTTTGTTGTTGTAGTGGACTTCGCCATAGCCACCGATCTGGGTGCGCTCGGCCCAATCCGCCACCTTGGCATAGGTTTCATTACGCTGGCTGGCACTCTCTACCGCGCTCGCAGTCGCCTCCACCGCGGTTGCTGTCTGCTCAACCTTGGTGTCGGTCTCGCTCAAGCGCGCCTTCAGCGCTTCAATTTCCGCCTGTTGCGCTTTGAGCAGGCGTAGCACCTCAGCCATGGTCGGCTCTGAATCACGCTGCGCCGGCGCAGCATAGAGCACGGGGGATGCCAGCACCGCCGCAATGGCGGCACCAAGCAGGGTCTTTTTCATGACGAATTTCCTCTTGTTGTGTCGGTTGAAGTAGATGCCGGGGCGTGACGCTACAAACCGGGTTGGCATCCACTGGGATGCGCGGCGACGCAGTCTACCCAGATGAGAATACAAATACAACTAATTATCATTTGCCGAAACTTTGCGGCCCTCGGTACAATGCCGCCGCCACTTGTTTCGGAGCTGCCCCCCATGAACGTGCTGCGCCTATCTTGGTCACTACTGCTCTGTATCGCGCCTTTGGCGGCCAATGCCAGTGGACAGCTGCGAGAGTATTGGGTGGCAGCAGAGCCCGTGGAGTGGGATTACGCGCCTGCCGGCAACCTCCTGCACCCCGGCGTCGATCTCGGGCCATGGGGAGAGCAGACGCGGTATGCCAAATATCGGTTTATCGGCTATACCGATGGCACTTATCAGCAGCCCCTGTCCCACCCGCTGTCGCGCGGCATTCTGGGGCCCGAGTTGCGCGGCGAGGTCGGCGATACCCTGAAGGTGCACTTTCGCAATCGCACCGAATTACCGCTTTCGATGCACCCTCACGGCGTGCGGTACGACGAGGACAACGACGGCGCCGACCACCGCGGTGCGGGGGGCATTGTCCCCCCCGGCTCCTCCTTTACCTACACCTGGCACTTGGACGAAGGCTCCGGGCCAGGACCTGCCGATCCTTCGTCCATCGTCTGGCTGTACCACTCTCACTTCGATGCGGTGGCCGACATCAACCGCGGCCTGATCGGCACCATCGTGGTCACCCGCAAGGGCATGTCGCGGTCGCCGCAAGACCCGCGACCCACCGACGTAGACCGAGACTTCACCACCCTATTCATGGTCTTCGATGAAGAGGATGGCGCGGAAGGCGGCCTCATGCACGCGATGAACGGCTACATCTTCGGCAACCTGCGCGGACTCGAAGCCATCGAGGGAGAACGAGTGCGCTGGCACCTGGTAGCGCTGGGATCAGAAGTGGATCTACATACCGCCCACTGGCACGGAGAAACGGTACTCACCAGAGGCCACCGAACGGACGTGGTGGAGCTACTACCCGCCTCGATGGTGTCGGTGGACATGGTCGCCGACAACCCAGGAACCTGGCTGTATCACTGCCACGTCGGCGACCACATCTCGGCGGGTATGAAGACACGTTGGACCGTGAGACCCCAACA
Source organism: Porticoccaceae bacterium (assembly GCA_041594335.1). Classification (GTDB taxonomy): domain Bacteria; phylum Pseudomonadota; class Gammaproteobacteria; order Pseudomonadales; family Porticoccaceae; genus JAGPUQ01. The sequence goes on along the minus strand of JBFHML010000009.1, from coordinate 16,985 downwards.
GCCACCTCGAGATTGACCGGCGTCGACGGGAAATTGCCGGCAGCGTCCAGCTTGGTTATAGTCCCGCGGCCAAGCCCCGCGGGATTGCCATGACAGCTGCGTTCAAAAATTTCAATTTTGATCTCGGACCCGATGTCGATCAGCTACGCGAGGCAGTGCACCGCTTCGCCCAACAGGAGATCGCGCCGCGCGCCGAGGTCATCGACCGCAACAACGAATTTCCGCACGACCTCTGGCGCAAATTCGGCGACCTGGGTCTGCTCGGTGTCACCGTAGAAGAAGAGTTCGGCGGCTCCGGCATGGGTTATCTGGCCCATGTGGTCGCCATGGAAGAGATCTCCCGAGCGTCGGCCTCGGTGGGGCTCTCCTACGGGGCCCATTCTAACCTGTGCGTCAACCAGATCCGTAAGAACGGCTCCCCGGAACAAAAAGCGCGATATTTGCCCCGCCTCTGCTCCGGCGAGCATATCGGCGCCCTGGCAATGAGCGAGCCCGGAGCAGGATCCGACGTGGTCAGCATGAAGCTGCGCGCCGAACGCAAAGGGGATCGTTTCGTTCTCAACGGCAACAAGATGTGGATCACCAATGGCCCCGACGCCGACGTCTATGTGATCTACGCCAAGACCCAGCCCGACGCGGGCTCCCGGGGTATCACTGCCTTTATCGTCGAACGAGACTTCCCCGGTTTCTCTCGCGCCCAGAAACTCGACAAACTGGGCATGCGCGGCTCCAACACCGGCGAGCTGGTCTTCGAGGATTGCGAAGTACCCGCCGAAAACGTTCTCGGTCGCGAGAATGAAGGCGTCCGCGTGCTGATGTCCGGGCTGGACTACGAGCGCACGGTACTCTCCGGGGGTCCAGTCGGCATCATGCAGGCCTGCCTGGATATCGTCCTGCCCTATTTGCATGAACGCCGCCAGTTCGACCAACCGATCGGCGAATTCCAGTTTATGCAGGGCAAGCTCGCCGACATGTACGTGGACATCAATACCTCGCGCGCCTACCTCTACGCGGTGGCTAAAGCCTGCGATCGCGGCGAGGATTCGCGTAAAGATGCCGCCGCGGTGATCCTCTACACCGCGGAACGCGCCACCCAAATGGCGCTGCAGGCCATCCAATGCCTGGGCGGTAACGGCTATATCAATGACTACCCAACTGGCCGCCTCTTACGCGACGCCAAACTCTACGAAATTGGCGCAGGCACCTCGGAAATTCGCCGCATGTTGGTCGGCCGGGAACTGTTCGCCGAAACCCGCTAACTACAATCACAAGACGACGTGCGCTGCGCACGGGGGGAATACCGCATGCCCTACCACTCGGTTTTCAAACCCGATCTGTTCGCCGACAAGACCCTGCTGGTCACCGGTGCCGGCAGCGGCTTTGGCCGCTGCACCGCCCACGAATTGGCCGCGCTCGGAGCGCGCGTGCTGATGATCGGTCGCACGGAGGAAAAACTCGCCACCGTCAAGACAGAGATCGAAGCCGATAACCCCGGAGTAACCTGCGATTACGCCTGCGCCGACATCCGCGACGACGCCGCGGTCAATACCGCAGTCGAACGGCTGATCGCCGACCACGGTCCCATCCACGGGCTAGTCAACAACGCCGGGGGACAATTCCCCGCCGACCTCGAAAAGATCAGTGCGAACGGCTTCTTGGCCGTGGTGCGCACCAATCTGCTCGGTGGCTTTTTGGTTTCCAAAGCCGTGTTCTTGCGCTCGATGAAGGAGCACGGCGGCAATATCGTCAATATTACCGCTGACTACTTTGGGGGCATGCCACGCATGGCCCACTCCGGAGCGGCGCGGGCCGGAATGGAAAACCTCACCATGACCATGGCGGTCGAGTGGGCTTACGCTGGCGTGCGAGTGAACGCCGTGGCGCCCGGGTATCTCGCCTCCTCCGGCCTCGACACCTACGAGGATCCAGAGATGCTCGAATGCATCCCGCATTTCCACGAATCTGTCCCGCTGAACCGCGTAGGCACCGAATCTGAGGTCAGTTCAGCGGTGTGCTTTCTGCTATCGGAAGGCGCAAGCTACATCAACGGCGCCACCCTGAAAGTCGATGGTGGCAGCTCACTGTGTCTGAGCTCACCACTGGGGCGCAAAATCCAGCGCGCCCAGCGCAATAACGCGGCGTACGACGGCTTCCACCGCGCCACCTTCCCCAAAATCCTGCAACGGGAATCCTGACACCATGCCGGTCATCCAATCCAAGCTCAACACGCGAAGCGAGGACTTCCAGGAAAACTGCCGCCACATGGCGGGGTTGCTCGACGACCTGCGCGAAAAGGTGGAACTGATCAAGCAGGGCGGTGGCGAAAAATCGCAACAACGCCATCTCGCCCGCGGCAAGCTACTGCCGCGTGACCGGGTCCAAACATTGCTCGATCCTGGAGCGCCTTTTCTCGAGTTTTCCCAACTCGCCGCTTGGGAGACCTACGACGACTTTGTCCCCGGTGCCGGCATCATCACGGGTATCGGCCGGGTGTCCGGGCAAGAGTGCGTAATCATCTGCAATGATGCCACCGTCAAGGGCGGCACCTACTACCCGCTCACGGTTACCAAGCAGCTCCGCGCACAGACCATTGCCGAGGAAAATCACCTACCCTGCATCTATCTGGTCGACTCCGGCGGTGCATTCTTGCCCATGCAGTCCGAGGTCTTCCCGGATCGCAATCATTTCGGCCGCAGCTTCTACAATGAGGCGGTGATGTCTTCCAAGGGCATCCCCCAAATTGCCGTGGTAATGGGTTCGTGCACCGCCGGGGGCGCTTATCTGCCGTCAATGGCCGATGAATCCATCATCGTACGCCAGCAGGGCACCATCTTTCTCGGCGGCCCACCACTGGTCCGCGCAGCAACTGGCGAGATCGTCAGTGCCGAAGATCTCGGCGGAGCCGATGTGCACTGCCGGACTTCTGGTGTCACGGATCATTACGCACGCGACGATCGCCATGCGCTGCAACTCGCCCGGCAGGCCGTGGCGCGCCTCAACCGCGTCAAGCCCCTCCATATGGACCTGCGGCCCCCGGCGCCGCCACGCTACGACCCAACAGAGATCCACGGAATCGTGCCGCGCGATCCACGCCAACCCTACGATGTCCGCGAAATCATTGCGCGCATCGTCGACGATTCCGAATTTGACGAATTCAAGGCCCTGTTCGGCACCACGTTGGTGTGCGGGTTCGCGCGCATTCACGGTTATCCCGTAGGAATCCTGGGCAATAACGGCATCTTGTTCAGCGAATCCGCGCAAAAAGGCGCACATTTCATCGAGCTTTGTGCGCAGCGCAAAATTCCACTGGTTTTTCTGCAAAACATCACCGGCTTCATGGTCGGCCGTCAATACGAGGCCGGCGGCATTGCCAAGCATGGCGCCAAGATGGTCACTGCAGTTTCCTGTGCGCAAGTCCCCAAATTCACCTTGATCATCGGCGGCTCCTTCGGCGCCGGTAACTATGGCATGTGCGGTCGCTCCTACGACCCCCGGCTACTATTCATGTGGCCCAACGCCCGCATCTCCGTGATGGGCGGCGAACAGGCGGCGGGGGTGCTGGCTCAGGTCAAGCGGGAACAGATGGAAGCGCGCGGAGAAACCTGGAGCGCGGAAGAGGAGGCAGCATTCAAACGCCCCACGATCGAATTGTACGACCGCCAAGGCCATCCCTACTACGCCTCGGCGCGCATTTGGGACGACGGTATCATCGACCCCGCCGAGAGCCGCATGGTTCTGGCACTCGGCATCTCCGCCTCCCTCAACCGCCCCATCGAGGAATCGCGCTTCGGCGTGTTCCGCATGTGAGCCCCGCGGCCGAGACCGGAGATCTGCATCCATGTTCGAGAAAATCCTGATTGCCAACCGCGGCGAAATCGCCTGCCGCGTGATTCGCACCGCACGCCGACTGGGCATCCATACCGTCGCCGTCTACTCAGACGCCGATCGTCATGCCCTCCATGTAACCCTGGCCGATGAGGCAGTGCCCATCGGCCCGGCACCGGCACGCGAATCTTATCTGCGCGCCGACCGGATCATTGCTGCCGCCCAGCAGACGGGCGCCCAGGCGATCCATCCCGGTTACGGTTTTCTTTCCGAGAATGCCGCTTTTGCCACCGACTGCGCCAAAGCCGGCATCACCTTCATCGGCCCACCGGCCAATGCAATCGCGGCCATGGGCTCGAAGTCCGCCGCCAAGCGGCTGATGGAAGCGGCTGGGGTTCCCCTGGTCCCCGGTTACCACGGAGAGAGCCAGGACGATTCGGCCCTGCGCGGGGCCGCAGACGCCATCGGTTACCCCGTATTGCTCAAGGCCACCGCCGGCGGCGGCGGCAAAGGCATGCGCGTAGTCGGCAGCGCCGCCGAATTCGATGAAGCGCTGGCTGCGGCACGGCGGGAAGCGCAGAGCAGTTTTGGCGACGACGCCATGTTGGTCGAGAAATACCTGACGCGCCCGCGCCATGTCGAAATCCAGGTCTTCTGTGACGCGCACGACAACGCCGTGTATCTGTTCGAGCGTGATTGCTCGCTGCAACGCCGTCACCAGAAAGTCATCGAGGAAGCGCCGGCGCCTGGGCTCTCTCCGGTCGTGCGCGCCCAGATGGGCGAGGCCGCAGTAACTGCGGCGCGCGCCATCGGCTATCGCGGTGCCGGCACTGTCGAATTCCTGCTCGACACGGACGACGCTTTTTATTTCATGGAAATGAATACCCGCCTCCAGGTCGAACACCCCGTGACCGAAATGATCACCGGGCAGGATCTGGTGGAATGGCAGCTTCGGGTTGCAGCAGACGAGCCTCTGCCCCTCGCTCAGGACCAACTCGCTATCCACGGCCACGCCTTTGAAGCGCGTATTTACGCCGAAGATCCGGAGCAGGACTTTCTCCCGGCTACCGGCACCCTGGCCTTTCTGCAGCCCCCGGAAGAATCGACACACGTGCGCGTGGATACGGGAGTGCTGCAAGGTGATACGATCAGCGTGCACTACGATCCCATGATCGCCAAGCTGATCGTATGGGACGAAGACCGCGATCGGGCGCTGACACGGCTCGCGCGGGCGTTGCGCGACTACCGCATTGCCGGCACGACCACCAATGTAGAATTTCTCTACAATCTGATTACGGTGCCCGCGTTTCGCGCAGCCGATCTAGACACCAGCTTTATCGAACACCACCGCGAGCAGATTTTCCGCCCGGCGGCGGCAACCGACGCCGATCTGGTGGCTCTCGCAGCGCTCTACTTGCTGTTACGACAAGAGCGCGCTACCGCCGCTTTCGCCTCGACCACGGTCGACCCCTGGTCTCCGTGGCACAGTGCACGTGGCTGGCGCTGCAACGAATCGGCACGCCAGGAACTGCGGCTGATGATCGGCACTCGGGAGCTGTGCCTCACCGCCACCATCGCAGGCGACCATTACCTCGTCGAAAGCGAGTTGGGCCAAACACGCGTCGCCGGCACACTGGAGGGCGAATGCCTGCACGCCAGCCTGGATGGCCACCGCCGATCAGTGACGGTCGCCAGCTACGAAAACGGCAACAGCCTGTTTACCCAAGATGGGGTCATGCACTTTAGTGAGGCGAAGGCCGCAGGAGACAGCGCGGACGAAGAAGACGAGGGTGCACTGACCGCGCCGATGAACGGCACTGTCATAGCCGTACGGGTGACCTCGGGCGCGCAGGTAACGAAAGGTGACGTGCTCGTGGTGCTCGAAGCCATGAAGATGGAACACAGTATTCGAGCACCCGCCGACGGTGTGATCACAGAACTCTTCTACGCCGAGGGTGATCTGGTCGACGGCGGCGCCGAGTTGGTCCGCTTCGAGACGACGGACAGCTGAACCACCTGGCTATTCGTCGGCCCCAGCGACCGCTGGGGCCGACTTTGGCGCGCTCTGTGAGATAGCTCACACGGGGTGCGCCCCGGTCTTTGCTACCCTGCCCACACTCGTAGTATCGCCAAGGAATTGACGTGGAACTCCAGACGTTTTTGCGCGCCATTGTCGAGCAGGATGGTTCCGATCTCTATTTTTCAACCGGCGCTGCACCGAGCATGAAGGTGCAGGGAAAGTTGACCCAGATCGGCGAAAATCCCCTCGATTCTGCAACGATCAAGGCCTTGGCCAACGGCATCATGGACGCTGAACAGCGCGCCGAGTTCGAGCGCCGACCCGAAATGAATCTGGCGCTGTCCGAACCGGGCATCGGGCGTTTTCGGGTCAATATTTTTCGCCAGCGGGGCGACACTGCGATGGTGATTCGCACCATCAAAACCGAGATCCCCGACTACCGCAGCCTGGGCCTGCCCGATACCCTGCCCAAGCTGGTGATGCAAAAGCGCGGTCTGGTGCTGTTCGTCGGCGGTACCGGATCCGGCAAGTCTACTTCGCTGGCATCGCTGATCGACTTTCGGAACAGCAACGCCGCAGGCCATATCATCACGATCGAAGATCCGGTGGAATTCGTCCATCGCCACAAACGCAGCATCGTCAATCAACGTGAAGTGGGCATCGATACGGCCAGCTACGAGGACGCACTGCACAACACCCTGCGCCAGGCCCCAGACGTCATCCTCATCGGCGAGATCCGCAGCCGCGAGACCATGGAGCACGCCTTGGCGTTCGCCGAGACCGGTCACCTATGTCTCTCGACTCTGCACGCCAACAACGCCAATCAGGCCCTGGACCGGATCGTCAATTTCTTCCCCGAGGATCGCCACAAACAACTGTTCCTCGACCTTTCGCTGAACCTGCGCGGCATCGTCTCCCAGCGCCTCATTCCCACCGTCGACGGCAAGCGCGCCGCCGCCATCGAGATTCTGCTCGGTACGCCGCGAGTCTGCGACCTGATCAAAAATGGCAAGATCGACGACATCAAAGAAGTCATGGAGAAATCCACCACCCAGGGCATGCAGACGTTCGATACCGCGCTCTACCAGCTCTACAAGGACGGGCGTATCTCGCTCCAGGAAGCGCTACAGAACGCTGACTCGGTGAACAACTTGCGGCTCAAGATCCAGCTCGACTCGCCACCCGGATCAGCCCTATCCGACGCCGGCCTCTCCCTGACACTGGAACCGGACCCGGAACCGGAAACCGAAACGCCGCACTGACGAAGAAAAGGATTGCCGTCGGCGCATAAGCGCGTCGCACGCCATTTCCTGGCTGCCAGATTGTAGACCACCGCCGTCGGCACCCAACCGGAAGGCAGAGCCTGCGCGTCCTGACGAAGCCACTGATCGCTGCTATAGTCGAAATCGACGAACCCCGCTTCCGCAGCACCGCAAACGGCTTCCAACTCTCGCCCAACCGTGCCGAGACGCCAATCATGAACTTCGACTACACCGAGGAACAGCACCTCCTGCTCGACAATCTACGCCGCATGATGGATGCCAAGGCGACCCCGGAATACATCCGAGAGCACGATGAAAATGGGCGCTATCCCTACGCGGTCTACGACGCCTGGGTTGAGATGGGCCTGATCGGCCTGCCGTTTCCCGAAAGCTACGGCGGCTCCGGCGGCAACGTCATCGACATGGCCTTGGTCGGCGAGGAACTGGGGCGCAAGGCCTACAGCTTTCTGGAAGCCTATGGTCTCTCGGTGTTCAGCGGCCTGACGCTTTTGAACAATGGCAGCGAAGATCAGAAGGCGACGTGGCTGCCGCGACTCATCCAAGGCGAAATTCGCATGTCCATCTCCATGACCGAACCCGATGCGGGATCGGATGTGGGCAATATGCGCACCCTCGCCGTATCCGACGGCGATCACTGGATCATCCAGGGTCAAAAGGTGTTTTCGACCGCCGCCGACGCCAAGGACAACGTGATTACGCTCTATTGCAAGACCGACCCCGATGCCCCCTACCAGAAAGGCATCACCGCATTTTTGGTCCCCAACGACACGCCCGGAGTCACCACGCGCCGGCTGCGCACCTTCGGCGCCAATATGCTGGGCCTCAACGAGGTGTTTTTCGACAAGGTACGGGTCAGCGATGCGCAACGGGTCGGTGCGGTCAACGGTGGCTGGAACTGTATGCTCTCGGGCCTGCTGTTCGAGCGCATCGTCACCTCCGCCGGCTATGTGGGCAACGCGCAAACCGTCGTCGATCAAGCCCTCGCCTATGCCAAAGATCGCAAGCAATTCGGTCGACCGATCGGTGAATTCCAAGCCATCGCCCATTTGCTCGCCGACATGCAAACCAAGGTGGATGCGGCGCGGATGCTGATGTTGCGCGCCGCAGCAAAGGTGGCCAAGGGCGAGTCGGCGCTGCGCGAAGTCACCGAGGCCAAGCTGTTTGGCTCCGAAACCTTTGCCGAGGTCGCCAACCAGGGCATGCAGATCCTCGGCGGCTACTCTTACATGATGGAGTACGACATGCAGCGCCACTACCGCGATGCGCGCAGCACCACTATCGCCGCCGGCAGTTCGCAGATGCTGCGCAATCTGATCGCCAGCACCCTGGGGCTGAAGGTGCGCTGAGGCGGTATCGGGCGCGCACTCCGTCTCGCTGTCCATGCGCTTGGCGCATGGACACTTACCCGTCCCGCCCGCCGCCGAGGGCCTGCGCTGATCCGGCCTACGGGTTCCCGACGGATAGCTGCGCCTTCGGCTTATCCACGCTAGGGTGTGGGCTACGAAGCGCGGCCGTAGGCCGGGTCAATTCTCGGACCGCCAGCCATTGGTGATGGGGTAACGTCGGTCGCGGCCAAAGGCGCGCTGGCTGACACGCAGGCCGACCGGCGCTTGACGGCGCTTGTATTCATTGAGATCCACCATACGCAGCACGCGGTGGACTTCTGCAGCAGGAAACCCTTCGGCAATCAGGTCCTCGGCACTCGCGTCCTGTTCTACGTAGCGCTCCAGGATGCGATCGAGCACTGGATAGGGAGGCAACGAATCCTCGTCCTTTTGATCTGGGGCAAGCTCAGCAGACGGCGGGCGGGTAATGACCGCTTCCGGAATCACCGGAGATAATGTATTGCGATAGCGGGCGAGTTCGAACACCGTAACCTTGGGCACATCCTTGAGTACATCCAGACCGCCGGCCATGTCGCCATAAAGGGTCGCGTAGCCGACCGCCATCTCGCTCTTGTTGCCCGTAGTCAACACCAGGCAACCCTTTTTATTAGAGATCGCCATCAGCAGCATGCCGCGTGCCCGCGCCTGCAGATTCTCTTCGGTCTTGTCGGCATCCAGACCCTGAAACTCCTCGGCCAGCGCCGCCATGCTGGCATCGACCACCGGTGCAATATCAATGGTCCGATACCGTACACCAAGGCGTTCCGCTTCATCGGCAGCCAGGTCGCGGCTCAGATCCGATGTATAGCGATAGGGGAGCATCACCGCCTCGACTTGCTCCGCCCCCAGCGCATCCACTGCAATCGCCAAGGTGAGCGCCGAGTCGATGCCACCCGAAAGACCGATCACCACCCCCTGAAAACCATTCTTGCGCACATAGTCCTGCACGCCCAGCACCAGGGCCCCATACACGGAGGCCAGCGGCTCCAACGCGGGGGTGATCTGCTGGCGCGCGATCTCCGGATGACCATCGACCAAATCGATGGTCACCGGAAAGACACCCGACGCCAGTTGCGGTGCCTGAAAACAGACTGCCCCGCCGGCATCCACCAGCATCGAGCCGCCATCGAAGATCAACTCGTCTTGCCCTCCGACCTGATTCACATAAACGATCGGCATTCGACCCTCTCGGGCCCGCGCAGCCAACACAGCTTGACGGCGTTCCTGCTTGCCGCGATGGAAAGGGGAAGCGTTGAGGTTGATCATTAGCCGCGCGCCGGCCCTGGCCGAGGCCGCGGTGGGTTCCGGCCGCCAGACATCCTCACAAATCGTAATGGCCGTCGGCACGCCGTAGAGTTCCACCACGCATGATTCAGCGCCGGCGACAAAATACCGTTGCTCGTCAAATACCTGGTAGTTTGGAAGACATTGCTTGTGATAGCGGGCAACGAGCTCGCCGTCGCGGATTACACCGGCGGCATTGTAGAGGCTGTCACCAGCTCGCCATGGGTACCCGATCACCGCTACGATTCCGTGGCAAGCGGACATCACCTTTTCGAGCCCACGCTCGACCCGCGCCTGCAACGCGGGTCGCAGCAGCAAGTCTTCTGGCGGATACCCGATCAAAGACAGCTCAGGAAATACCACAATGTGCGCCCGATGGCGGTCACGCGCCTGTTGCAATGCGTGAACAATGCGCTCAGCGTTGCCGGGAATATCCCCGACCAGGGGATTGAGCTGTGCCAGGGCGATGGAGAGCCGTTTCATGCGGTGGCGCGTACGGGCAGCGGGAAAGCGGCCATTCTCGGCTAAAATTTCGCTGCTCGCAAAATTAACGGGAACGTCATGACGCACGGTCCGCGAAACGACGGCCACCGCATCAGCAGCGCGATCAAAGTCTACGCCCTTCATCGGGCGACCTTCTCGCTGCTGTTTCTCGCCCTGTTGCTCAGCGGCGCAGCGCAAGAGCTGTTCGCCACCTTACATCCGGTGATGTACGGCTTGGGCACCTACCTCTTCGCAGCCACTTCGACCGCCTTTATTCTGCATGCACTGAGCCGTGGTTTTGTGCTCGGCGACCCCGCATTCTTTGCTCACCTACTCCTCGATGTCGCCACCCTAGGGGTTCTTACCGCCGCCTGCGGCGGGCTCGACAGTGGTTTTGCGCTACCCATGATGATCACCGTGGCCTGCGCCGCGGTGGTCCTGACAAGCCGGCTCAGCTTGCTACTGGCTGCAATGGCCAGCCTGACCCTGCTGACCCAGGAAACATCGCTGGGTTTGCGCGATGCCGACCCCAACCTCTTTGCAGCGGGGCTGTTGGGTGCCCTCCTGTTCGCGGTGGCGATCACCGTCGGCAAGCTCAGCGCCCTGCTGCGCGACGCTCGCCGCCAACAAGCGCTGCAGGCTGATGAAACCAGTCGATTGGAGCAACTCAACGAGCGCATCATTCAACGCATGCGCACCGGCCTGATTGTCGTTGATCGCGCCGGGGAGATCGAACTCATCAACCAGGCAGCAGTGATGCTACTCGGCGGTCACCAACGCCAACGCCCACTGGTGCCGCGCCAACGCCTGAGCGTCGTTCCAGAGCTCCATCGTCTGTACCAGCGTTGGCAGATCTACCCCTGGCTGCACCCTCCAGTACTGCGTATCGCCGGGAATGAAGTTCAATCGAACTTCGCCCCACTGGAACAGGATAGTGGCGACCGCTCGTTGATCTTTCTGGAGGATAATCGCGCCCAGGCCCAACGAGCCCAGGAACTCAAGCTCGCCTCACTGGGCAAACTCACCGCCGGAATCGCTCATGAAATCCGCAACCCCCTCGGGGCTGTCAGCCACGCGGCGCAATTACTTCGGGAAAGCGGGGCCGCGGACGCGCAAACACAGCGACTCGCGGAGATCGTGGTCACCCACACCAGCCGGATCAACGACATTGTCGAAAATGTGCTCAATCTATCGCGCCAGCACCCCGCCGAAGGGTCCCGCTTTGAGCTCCAAGCCTGGGTGCGCGAGTTCGCCGATGATCGCAAAAAGCTACCGAGCCTGGACGAAACGATCGAGATTCGCACCGGCTCGCCGACAACCATAGCCTTCGACACGACCCACCTTCGCCAAGTACTGACGAACTTGATCGACAACGCACTGCGGCACAGCGAGCGGCACCACGGGCGACGCTGGGCTGGCATTCACACCGGCATCGATGTCGTGAGCGGACGCCCCTGGCTGGAGGTCCGCGATCGCGGCACAGGCATTTCGTCCGCTGCCCGTGAGCACCTGTTTGAACCCTTTTTCACTACATCCCACGACGGCACCGGCCTCGGCTTGTATATTTCCCGGGAACTTTGTGAAATGAATCATGCAACACTGGAGCTCGACCAGACAGCATCGGAAACAGGCAACGATGGCGAGGGGGCCTGCTTTCGGATTCGCTTCGCCCACCCCGATCGCCTGATCGAACCCAAGGAAAAATGACCGCCATTTCCGCAACCGTGAGACATCAAAATGCGCAAGGCGCTCGTCATCGACGACGAACCCGACATCCGTGAATTACTGACCATCACCCTCAACCAACTCGATCTGCAGGTCACCGCGGCCGCCACCTTCAGCGAGGGCATCGACGCGCTCAAGCGCGGCTCCTTCGCTGTCTGCCTGACGGATATGCGCCTGCCGGACGGCGACGGTCTGGCACTGATCGATCACGTTCAGCTGAAATATCCGGATCTTCCGGTCGCCATGATTACCGCCTATGGCAACACAGATATTGCCGTACAGGCGCTGCAACGCGGTGCATTCGATTTTGTCTCCAAACCCATACAGCTGCCGCGTTTGCGCACTCTCATCCACAATGCCTTGAAACTGTCCAATGCGCGCACCGGCGAAGGCGCCGACACTTTTCAAGATTTTGTCGGTGAATCTGCGTCCATTCGGGACCTACGCAGACAGATCGCACGGGTCGCACGAAGCCAAGCACCGGTCTGTATCCGCGGTCCCTCAGGAAGCGGGAAGGAAATCGTGGCACGCTCCATCCATCGGGGCGGTGCCCGCGCAGACGCCCCTTTCGTCCCCGTCAACTGTGGCGCGATACCGACCGAACTCATGGAAAGCGAGTTTTTCGGCCATATCAAAGGCAGCTTTACTGGCGCCCACCAGGACAAACGGGGACTGTTCGAGGTGGCCGAGGGCGGCACGCTATTCCTGGATGAAATCGCTGATCTCCCGCTCGCCATGCAGGTCAAGCTGCTGCGCGCCATCCAGGAGAAGACCATCCGCCGGGTCGGCGAAGGGAGCGAAATCCCAGTGGACGTGCGGATCCTCAGCGCCACCCACCGAGGTCTCGAGCAAGAAGTTGCGGCAGGGCGTTTTCGCCAAGATCTCTACTATCGAATTCATGTGATCGAGATCGCCGTGCCGTCGCTGCGCGAGCACGCTGATGACATTCCGGCGCTCACCGATCATTTCCTGAGAAAGTTCGGCGCTGAAGCCGGCGCACCTCCCCCGACACTCAGCCCCGCTGCCATGGCGGTGCTGCAACAATACGATTTCCCAGGCAATGTGCGGGAGCTCGAAAATATCCTCGAGCGTGCCTTCACCCTATGCGAAGGTCGGCGTATCGAGGTGCAGGATCTACGCCTGATGCCAACAGATGCCGTGACGTCAGCGGCATCCGCCGTTCCACCGGCACCCGTAGAATCGATCCACTCGAGAAACACCGGGCCGACGCTGCCTACGGACGCCGACATCATCGCCGCCGGCAGTTTGGATGCGTGGCTGGAAAATATCGAGCGAACGGTGCTGGAGCGCACACTGATGGCGACGCGCTGGAATCGGACCGCCGCCGCCGAACGGCTGGGCATCAGCTTTCGCCAGATTCGCTACAAGCTGAAAAAGCTCGGCATCGACTAAGCGGCGGCATCGGTTGCCGGACGTTGTGCCCATAGGCCGGGCAGGGGAAGCGTCGGTAAACCCATCCGCCACCGGAAGCATCTGTAAGCCGGGTAAGCGCAGCGCACCCGACAGCTGATCGACCACTCAAGGCCGAGAGCTACTCCCAGCAACGCTCACCGGCGCCACTCTGGCCCTTCACCCCACGATCATTCAGTGTGAGGTTGCCACAATAGGTATCTCGCGTCTGCCAGTTCTGTGGTGTCGCCGTCAGCGTGTAATCCAACGCAGGAGCGGAGGAGACGTTAGCCACCGTTATGAGATAGATGCTGGTAGCCGCCGTCCCCTGCTCACCGTCACGGTTGACCTGATAGGCGGCGGGATAGCCCATCTGTGCCGTGGTACTGGCGTAACTCGCATTGTTGGCGAAAAACTGCTCCTGGCGGGCGGCGACCTCCAGCAGGGTAGCGGCGCCCACGGCACGGTTGGAGCGCACGATGTGGTCCTGGTAGGACGGATAAGCGACTGCGACCAAAATGGCAACGATGGCCACCACCACCATCATTTCCAGCAAAGTGACGCCCGCTTGCTGGAGCTGGCTGGTATCTCGCATGGCTATCGATCCTCTAATCCATTGATCCACAAGGCCCTATCGCCGCAGCGCCGACACCAAGCGCCGCTTGCGTCAACTGGGCATCAAGTTCGCCACGATCACTCGCGCTACCCCGGCCCAGTGATCGCACCACGCTCCTGCTGGAACCCCTATTTTACGGTATCCACTCCGCTCTCCCGCCAATAGAACTGGACCGGCTTTTGTGGCGGATTCTTGCCGCTCTTACCGCTGGCGGTAATCCAGAACTCCGGGCTAACGGCTACAACCCCGCCATCAATGCCGGAGTACAGGTTGATCCACCGGTCAGTTTTACTGAAGGTGTCACCGACGACACTATGCAAGAAACGCAACGGCTCCCCTTTATCGAGCCCGACCTGATAAAGGCGAGAAGTTCCTAACGGCGCACAAGGGTCGTCATCAGGCCCACTGCCCTGCGGCAGATAGGTCGTGAAAATGATGCCATTGCCACCAATAAATGGGGATGAAAGATTCTTTTCACCGTTCTCCTCCAGCGCCAGACGCCAACCATGCTCCAGTTGGTCAGCGGTACAGGAGTCCCCACCGGAAGACCCATTAAAGCAGTTGTCGGTAACATTCAACAGATTGCTCGGAACCAACGGGCTACGCGACGCCACGGCGGCATCCCCGCTGCGGGTCAAGCGGTCCTTGAAGAGAAAGAACCAGTTGTTCTTGTTAGTTTCCGACTGCGGATGCGCGCGATCACCGGACCCCACAGCGATGGCGTCGTATACGCCCATACTATCCCGAGCGCGGCGCACCACGGTGGCGTGATGAAAGAATCTTAGATCATCGTCCGGATTCGCAGCGACATCCGCCGGCCGCAAGTTCGCAAGAATCGTCGCCTTCCAGTTAAGTGCTCGGTGATTGGCCGGCGACACGCCCGGTACATACTGCGGGATATCAATCCGCCAGACCCTACCGCCGGTGTCGGGGATATATAACCGGTCAAGAATATTGTCACCGTCCGCATCCATGGGCGCCACCGCGGCCGCAAACCCATGAGTCATATCAGCGTGAAAGCTTGCCGTGGCCGTATCGGTTCCTGAGCCGCCCGTTACCTTCCAGACCAATTCACCGGTACGCGCATGAACGAGAAAAACCGCATTACCCTCGCCGGAATCATTTCCGTAATAGGTCAGCTTATCCTTGCTATCGGCGCCGCTCACGTGGTGGTCACCGGCGGTCAACGCGTGACCATGATACCCACCACCCACGATGACAACCGGTACCGGCACGTTGATATTGCCCAGATCTGGCTCATCGTCGGGATCATTGAACTGATTCGCCGGATCATCCTCGAACCGCACCCACCCTACCCTAGGGGTTGAGAAAGTCATTCCTAGATCGGAAAACCCTGGGACGCTTTCGTCGATCTTCCACATGAGCTTGGGCGCTGTAGCATCCGGGTTGGAAACATCGAGCGCATAGTAACTTTTGCCACCCCGGCGGAGTCCAAAATAGATCCAGGCTCGGTCGCAATCCTCGGCACCTACGGTACAACTACTGTCGTTGTCGATGATCCCGTCCCGGTTGGTGTCGATGGTAAACAGAGTCGGTTCGCCGTCGACCCCATAGGGGCGGTTGACACCCACGTTGGTAACAGTCATGGCCAAGCGCGGTACATGACTGAGTAGCCCGCGAGGCATAAAGGCCCAGACTTCTTCCCCGTATTCGTCACCTTGTTGCGTGACGGCCGAGGGCTTAGAGGCTCCGGCCAAGGAATTACGCACCATCCGCATCAGCCCATCGTTGGCGCCAAAAACCAAACGTACGTCTTGGTTCGCCTCCGAATAACCGCTGCCACCCGGTGGACGCGCACCGTAGTTGATGGCCACTGGCCGCGAGTGGAGGACGTCGCCCATCAGCCAACGGCGAGTATCGGTGCGGCTACTGTCGGCATCCGCGTCAAAGACATCAATACCGCGAATCCATTTCAACAACGCCTGCGTGGCATTCTTCGCCATGGCCTCCTTCTGGGCTGCACTAGGGCTACCTGGATAGGCAATGGCTGCGGCGTCCAGCACTTCTTTGATGGCACTCAGACAGTAAGTCCCATCCGTCTCATCGCATGCGACCGTAGTGTCTCTAAACCCAAACCGGGTCTGTACATCGACATTCTCACGCAATGCGCCGGGATCATCGCTGGCATCCAAGGGAAGCAAGGCATTCCCGGACAACGCCAGTGGATTGATGCTCTCGGGCTCAAGGAAGATCTGTCGAGCTCCCGCGTCGGAATTGCGCAGCCCAACTCCACCTGAGCGATATCCGGGAATCTTATGCCCGGCGCCACCACGACGAACCGAACTGCCGTCTCGACCAGAGATTTCTCCTCGGGTTGTATCGGCAGCGGCCACATCAGCAGCAGTGGGCACCGTCCACAGCGTCAATGCATCGTCGTTGATCCGACCAGTAACAGGATTGAAGGCGGGATTGCCCAAGGCATCTTTGACATCGAGTTGCTCGGAGCCATCCAAGAGCGTCGTAGTAACGACGTCGAGCTTCTTCACGTTACCGGGCCACAATGGCTTACCGTTCTCATCCACCTGAAACAGGGCGACAAATACGTGGGGCAGTGAAGTTACTCGATTATCCGCATTGACCGGCACCGTTACCGCGACATAGGAGCTGCTCACCGAATTAATTTGTCCGGCAATGCCCTGTAGAGCTTCCAACAATTCTCGGGGATCGCTAAGCGCAGCGATCGCATTGGTAGTTCCTCCTGCCGACGCATATTCATTGGTCTTGGTGTTGACTTTGTCGACCAGAAAATACGATGTCAGGTTTTGAACACCATCGACTTTCGGCACTCCTGTAGCCTGGCCCGCTGCGATATCCATGTTATGCAGCCGGGAGATCATTGGCGGGAAACCCCTATCGGCCCCGTTAGAAGGTAACGCTAGACCTTGTTCACTCAACGGCTTTTTGATCTCGTTATCACTGTCATCTTCCTGCTG